>PKTY01000312.1 GCA_002869725.1 Desulfuromonas sp.
ATGGGGGCCCTTGTAGAGATCGTATATAACGGCATCGAATAGGGTCGAGGGGTCGTTGCCGAATCGCTTGACCAGATCAGCTACGTCACCGATTTCTACCTGCACCCGCAGGTCGTTAACAGCAGCATCCGTCAGCTCGGCGAGAGGTCCGCGACACCATTCGACCACCACCGGGGTGAGTTCGGCCACCACCACTTCGGCCTCTGCGGGGAGAGCATCGAGAACCGCCCGGAGCGTAATGCCCATCCCCAGGCCGCCAACCAGAACTCTTGGTTGACGTTGCTGGTTCAACTTTTGGCAACCGAGTTGCCCAAGCACCACCTCGGAGCGGCTTGAGAGGCTGTTCATCAGAACCAGCCCGCCAACGGTAATCAGAAAATCCCGCGCGCCTCGCTGACGCAATTCGAGCAGCCCCTCATCGGTGGACTGGGTGGCCAGAGTTTTCCAGGGCTGGGCCATGCAACATACCTTTCCTTAAGAGAGCCAGGTGTCTGCGCCCACTTCTCTCCAGAGTCCTTGTTATTTTGGACCAAAGCGTGCCAGAAATCGATCCAGTTGATTAGCAAAGGCCTGCCGGTCGCTCGCATTCAGTGCCGGCGGCCCACCGGTTTCGACACCGCAACCACGCAGTTCGTCGAGCATGTTACGCACAGCGAGCCGTTCCTGGATGTTGTCCTCGGTATAGAGCTCGCCACGGGGATTCAGTGCGTGGCCCTGCTTCTTCAGGGCAGCCGCAGCCAGGGGGATATCGGCGGTGACCACCAGGTCCCCGGGGCTTAGCATTTCGACGATTTTTTCATCGGCCACATCAATTCCGGCCGCAACCACCAAGCTGTCGATATAGGACGAGGCCGGGGAGCGCAGTGGCTGATTGGCAACCAGCGTCAATCGAATGCACTTTCGTTGGGCCGCCCGAAACAGGATCTCCTTGATCGCTCTGGGACAGGCATCTGCATCGACCCATATCTGCATGAGATTTTCCCCTTCTGCGCTTGTCCCGGGAGCGGAAACACAATGGTCTCCACCGATTCGAACTCAAAATACAAGGCGAGCGTCAGGAGCAGCAGGTAACGATTGATTCAATAAGTCGAATTTCATTACCTGAAACCAGCCTCCGTTTTGCCGATCCTAAAACCCACTATACCCTTGTTCAGAGATCGGTAACAGAAACCTTTCAGCAAGTCTCATCCACGCAAGACCGCCCGCTGGAAAGAAATTGACCAAACCATCAACACTGACCATCGCAAAAACAAAGACTTACCTTTCGGCGGCGATCGTGCTACAAGTGCAGCCGAGCAACAGTTAGAGACAACGTCACGCTCATTTCCGAGGAGGACTGCCCATGATTATCGACTGGTATCCCGGTCATATGAAAAAAGCCCGGGTCCAGATCATCGAGGTCATGCCGACCATCGACCTGGTCATCGAGGTGCTCGATGCGCGGCTACCTGTCAGCAGCTCCAACCCGCTGTTGGCCAAGCTGCGCGGCCAAAAGCCCTGCATCAAGGTCTTGAACAAGAAGGACCTCGCCGACCCGACGGTGACCAAAGCCTGGGTTGCTTTTTTTGAACGAGAGCATGGAGTCAGAGCGATCCCGCTGGAGGCCAAGGACCGGCGCGACGTCGGCCTGTTGCCCAAGCTTTGCCGTAAAATGATTCCGCACAAGGGGAACCGGGGCCAGCGTTCGCTACGGGTCATGATCGTCGGTATCCCCAATGTCGGCAAATCGACGTTGATTAACACCCTGGCCGGCAGAAAAATGGCGCGGGTCGGCGACAAACCGGCCGTGACCACCTGTCCTCAGCAGATCGATTTGCGAAACGGCATCCTGCTCTCCGATACCCCGGGACTGCTCTGGCCGATCATGGATAACCCCGATGGCGCCTTAAGGCTGGCCGCAAGCGGTGCCATCGGCGACAATGCCTACGACTCGGCAGCCACCGCCGCAGCCATTCTCCAGGAGCTTATCGGCCGCTATCCGGCGTTGATCATGCAGCGTTACCAGCTGAACGATTTGACAGGGGACACCACAGATATTTTGGGAGAGATTGGCCGTAAGCGCGGCTGCCTGGTTACCGGAGGCGATGTCGACCTCTATCGTGCTGCTGAACTGTTGTTGCGGGAGCTGCGGGCCGGAAAACTGGGGCGGATCAGCCTGGAACGGCCGAACAGTGAAACCACAGCCTCATCTCAAGATGATCACGCAGGACAACCAGCACCACAACCCTCCTCAAGAGAGAATCCACACCGAGACGACTCGGTATCGCAGTTATCCCCCGAGCAGAAAGAGTCTTCAACAGATGAAACCTGATTCAATCACCAGAGAACTGTTTGTCACCGACATCAGCCCTGAGGTCGATGAGGAGCAGTTGCGAAAACTTTTTTCCGTCTGTGGCGGTGTGGGCAACATTCACATGGTCGTTGACAAGCGTTCCGGGCAGTTCTCCGGCTGCGCCTTTATCCGCATGGCAAGTCTGGCCGAAGCCAAAGATGCCCTGGTCAGCCTCGATGGCGCCCGTCTGCACAACCGCTGCATCAGCGTCAAACCGGCACGGTCAAAAAGCAGCGCAACTACTGCAGCTCCACCGGTCCCAGAAAAGCGCTCACGGCCTTCCAAGCCACGCGGCCGTCGCTAGCAGGGAGTAAAAGGATCACTCATTGTATTAAAACCGGTGAGCAAGCAGGAGATGAAAGGTAACATCCGGCGAGGCGTTGACCGCCAGGTCTTCACCGACACCGATATCGAGAGTGGTCGCCGCACCGAACCCCAGACTCCCTCCCATGGTCAGTATCGCCGCCGGATCGCCAAGTTCGCGAAGTTCACTGTCGTAGAGTGCTGTGTGAGTGTTGAGCTGTAGCTTGAAACCGAGCCAGTCAAACGGACTCCAGCCGCTTCCCAGCCAACCGCTGGCGACCCAGTTTTCGGCCCGGTCGTCGAGCAGGTCACCACTGCCGAGCCAACTGATACCCAACCCTCCCCACAGGGACACATCCCCCCGTTCAAGGACAAAGTCACGTTGCGCCGAGAGCGCCAGTGAAAGATCCCAGCCGCCACTGCCAGTCAGGTCCTCGGCATCGCCGGTTGGAGCTTTGACCGTTGCGTGCAGACTTGCAGCCAACTGCTGGTCGGCCAGCCATTGCCAAGCCAGCATGGCGCTCAAATCACCGATCCTGCCTCTGTTGTCATCAATGGAAAAGCCCTTGCCGCTACCGTCAGCATAGGCATTGGTCAGCTCGTCGTCAGGAAGCCTGTCCCGGTCGCTGTTAGGCAGGTCGAAGAAATCGTGCCAGCCCTCGATGAAACCGTCGAGATGGCCGCCGGAATGTTTGATATACGGCAGATCAAACCCGACCTGTAGTCGTCTGGGGAGCCCATAGCGCATGCCCAGCGTCGTGACATAGGTCTCGCCGTCGAGCACGATGACCTCACCACCGCTGTCGTTGATGCTGGCATTGCTGGCGAGCTCAAAGCCCAGCCGCATGACAAGCTGACCAGCTTGGCTCAGCCTCGCCGGCTCCGGTACAGTGAGACTATGGGTCAGGACCGGAGGAGAAAGATTGCGGACGGCAAAGGGGGTGAGCTCGAGGCCCCATGCCGGACAGCATGGGTACAGGGCCGCGAGGATGGTACAGATAAGGACAGACCGGGCCATCTCAGCTTCTGGGTTTCAGGGTGCCGGAAATCTTGTTAAAAAGAGTGCCGAGCCGGGTCAGCTTCACCGAGACGACCGATTGGTCAAGTAGGGCTTCCCGGCGCCATCAACTTCGATGACCACATTGACCTCTATCATTTCACCATGAGGTTTTAAAGGGTCCAGGCTACCGGGGACAGGCCCAGTGACGTAAATGCAATATTTATCATCCTGTAACATCCAATCGCTTCTTGAAACAGGAGGAGCACTGAGGCAAGCCCCTTTCCAGCCTCTGAACTCACCCCTAACCCTAAGTCGCTTCCCTTTAAATTTTTGAGGGTCTTTGAGGATGTTAGCGATAGAGCTATTTTCCTCGACCCCGCTGGAGTTAGCGCCTATTTGGGAGCAGGAAATCGTACCACCAGCGAAAAAAATCAAAAACAGTATTAATGGCCATTTTTTCATAGATGTTCCTCACCTTTACCTTGAAAGATTTTCGAGAGACGGTCTTTTCTTTTTCTTTTTGAACTGAATATTGAAGGTCCTCCCACCGGCATTCAGCTTGAGTGCTCGTGAGTCTTTTGCAGCCCTAGTAATAAATCCCGGGTACCACCAGTCGCTGTAATTGTTCAGGTCGTTGGGCGAGGAAAGGTCTGTGAAGTCACCAAGGTAAGGATTGCTGTTGTCGAGGTTGAATGTTCCCAAACTTTGCCAGTCGTCGCTGACGGCTGGGTCGAAAAGCCAGAAAGTGACCGGGGCATAACTCCAGACTGGCCCGTCTGCGTAATAGAAAACAAAGGCATCGTAGTCGCCGGGCTGAACATAGTCGTTAGCCGCATAATATTCCTCGTTGACACCTGTATCTGCCGAATCGCCTGACATAAAACCGTTTGGGGTTGTTTGGCCCGACCATGGAGCATATAGCCCACCTGGTTCCCATACGTAAAGGTCGACATCTGCGTCTCCTGTCCATTCGACATAAAAAGCAAATCCGGCCGGAACGACATTGGACGACTGCCCCTGCATCAAGGCCTCAACTGCATCGAGCCATACTGCAGAGCGGGCCTGATTGCAGGCAAGGCGCGAATAATCGCTTAATTCGTTGACGACTTCATCCGAGCTAATCTGATTAACCTGAGGTGCGTAAATAGCCAATCCATGCGAATTCGCAACGGACTCACCAAACGTCTGGTTTTTGATGACAAAATCCGAGTCGTTGAGCAGGTCAATCAAAGCCTGGGCTGCAATACGGATCGGACCACTGGGAAACTGGTTTCTCAAGGCTGAGCACCAGTCAAACAGATCATAGTTGGTCGGATAGGCATAACGCTGGCTTTTGTTGAGGGCGCTGAATATTCCGCCGGCGTTGGTTGCAAAGTTGCTCGTGATCGCATTGGACAGGTCAACAACGGCCTGGTCTAACGCCTCAATATAGGCCATGTTTATTGCAGACTTAGTGACTTTGTCCTCTCGTTGCGATTCACGATAGAAGTCAACATATTTCTCAACGATTGTCTCAGCCAGTTTACTTGGAGTCATTCCAGGATTCTGGGCGAGAGCGGCCAAAATGGTGTCATATGGGTCTCCTGAGCCAGGCTCAGTCTCTTCGGAAAAAACCATATAATCCACAAGACCTTTAAACTCGTAGGCGACCTCATACATTGCCATTAGGCAGGCATCAAAATTGATGACATCCAGGTGCACTCCGGCATCTCTGACAGCCTTTGCGAGGTCTGGAAGGCTCATGAAAGAATCGCTTGTCGCATCCTCAACAGCCCCCTTGACGTAAGAGCGGCTTTTCCAACCAGCCCCATGGTCCCAAATGACCAGAGCATAATGCTTTGCAGGATAGTTGGCCGTTCCCCACTGGATGAAGTCTCTCAGAGTGTTTGGATGCCCCATATTGACATTGCCAATCTCATCCCCTGATTTAAGATTGATTCGATCGGAGTTGTTGTCGGCCTGAACTAAAAAACGCAGGGTTTGCCCCGAGTAGTCGGTGTAGCCGAAATCAGAGAACGGAGTGAACTCGGTACTGAATTCAGCCTGGAGAACGATATTTATATTCTCATCGGAACCGACCATCTCCATTTCATTCAAATCGATGACACCTGCCGTAGAGAGGTTGTTATCGGCTCCCATATAGACAAGGTAAGTCCAATCTTTTTGGGACACGCCACTCGAATCGCCAGGATCCTGATCGCCATCGTCTGAACCGCCTCCGCCACCACACGCAACCAGCATCTGAAAGATGCACAGTAAACAGACGACCTGAATGATTGCCAGTTTTCTCAACATGGGAAATCCTCCTGACTAAGAAAAGAAGACGACGGAGCAGACGACTGAAACAACAGAGGGGCTGTAAGGAATTAACTTCCGGTCACTGCAAATCAGCATCCTGCCGCCGGAGATAATCATAACTGATTGAGCGTCGATTTCCAGTTTAAGTTTCCAGTTTAAGCTCGGAATCGTCTGCTTCTTCTCAAGAGACTGTAGGTAAAAAACGTATGGGAGCATGTCGAAAGAATCTGAACGGAGATAAACTTGCGGTTTCATCAGCAGAAACTTGGTCACCAACGTTCCGCCTTGACCGTAGTCTCCCCCCAATCTGGTAAAATGAGCTATGTGACGCAAAGCTAACGGTTCAGGACGATTATCTCTGCATGGTTGGACTGATTTTGAAATACACCCTGCTCACTGTTGTGATTTTTCTGCTGGTAGCCTTCGCCATCATCACAATCATTCTGCTGGCTTGGCCCCTTCTTGCCTACTGGGCGGCGCAGAGTGCATAATCCGCGAGAGGTTCCTCAACAGACGGAGGGGCCGAAAAAATTTGAACAGAGAGAAATTTCGATGTACTTGACCAGGTATTTCTCTGGTTCCGTCAGCGGATCTGGTAGGCTCTCGTCAAGAGAGGGAAACAGACTTTGCTGTACTGTTCCCATCAAGCGTGACACTTTAGCCTTGAGCTTCACTGGAAGCCTCCTGACACTTTCTTGGCTTCGCAACCCAACAATATCAGATAGTTGCCTTCGAGACTCGACTTTTTCAACCCATCACATTTATATAAAAAAAAGCTGAATCTACTTTTTCAAGAGGCTCATAATCATTGGAGAATTCGAGTGCTATGGTTTTGGTGACGCCTTTCATAACCATCGAAACTTATCTGAAGGGAAGGGTTTGACCGTATGGGGTCGAAACCAACAATAGCCCACCCCGATTTGCGCTTGAAGCGTTTGACCAGATTGTGCTCCAAGAGGTTTTCTAGCCCTTCCTGAAAAACCGTCACACGATTGCCATCAATTAATTCGACTGTGATTAGCATGGTCGCAAATCCCTTTCTTGGCAGAGCATCAGGGCTTTTCAATAGCGCGCTCAGCAAGGCATTTGCCTATAAGGCGGAACCAAACTTTTTCGGAATTTCATGTTCGAAACTCACTAAGTCATATTTCACCTTGGTCTCGGTCCTGGTCCTGGTCTCTATCCCGGTCCTGGTCCTGGTCCCGGTCCTGGTCCTG
>PKTY01000009.1:0-7137 GCA_002869725.1 Desulfuromonas sp.
CCCCCCCCCGTCTCGATGGCGACGATGGAGCAGCCGGTGCGCGGGCGCAGTTGCGAATCGACGATGGTCTTTCCGTCAAGGATCTTCGGAAGCGTTCGCCGGAAGATGCTGATCCCCTCGGTTAAAAAGGTCGAGGTCTTCGATTCGAGGATATTGACCAGGATGCTGGCGCCAACCGAGGCGCTGGAGACGACGAAGTCGGCACCGGCCTGGTAGAGGGGGTCGACGCTCTCTTCGCAATTGGCCCTGGCGACCAGACGAACATGGGGGAGAAGCTGACGGCTGGCGAGGGTGAGAAAGATGTTGGTGTTGTCATCGTTGGTTGTGATGATCAGACCTCGGGCCTGATCGATCCCTGAACTCGCCAGCACCCGGCGGAGGGTGGCATCGCCGTAAATCGGGATATGCTCGGTACAGGAAGGGTTTTCGTCACGGTCGACAAGAATGAAAGGGACCGGCTTGCGTTCGAGGAACCGCGCTGCGGCACAACCGATCCGTCCGTGTCCAAGGATAAAGACCAGGTCGTCGCTGGCGTGTTCCCCGGTAATCTGCTGCAGCGTCTCGAGCTGCTCCTTGGTCCCAGCCAGAACCAGCAGGGCATCGGCATTGAGCCGGGTGTCGCGAGCCGGCTGTGAAAAATGACCGCGTTCCCAGATTCCGATGACGGCGAGTCCGGTCCTTTGCCGAATCCTTGCTTCCTGCAGGGTCAGGCCGGTAAAGGGTGAGTCGTACAGGGGGATTTCGGCGATCTGCAGGTCGCCGAAGGTCTCGAGGATATGGGCCATGGCACCACAGGTGGTGGCGCGGATCGCCAGGTAGCGACCAAGGATATTCTGCAAGGCGATCGCCTTGTTGACGCCGGCCTGGCGCATCAGGTCTCGGTGCTCAAGGTCGTCGGCAAAGGCGGCGATCATCGTCTGGCACCTGCTGCGAATGTTCAGGGCGATGGTTGCGTTCTCCGGGTCCCTCAGGTTGGCGACGACGCACCTGGCCGTATCGACCTTGACGGCGTCGAGAATTTTCTGGCCGGTTGGCACGCCGCAGAGGACACGAAGATTTTCTTCCTCAAGGCGCAAGGCTTCATCGTGGTCGGCCGTTACGATGACGTAGGGGATGTTGCGTGCCATCAGCTTGCCGACAAAGGCCCTGGTTATGCCATCGAAGCCGAAGATGACCACATGTCCCGAGGTGTCCGGAGGGAGCTCACCGGAGAGGCGGTTGCGATACCGGTGTTCGATCCAGGGGGCGAGAAAGAGGCTGATCATCCCGAAGGGGAGGATAATCAACAGAAAGAGGACCCCGGAGAGGGTGACTACCGTCGCAAAGATATAGCCCGGATCACTGTGAAAGGTGATATCCCCGAAGCCGAGGGTGGTCATGACGGTGATGGCCCAGTAAATCCCGGCAATCAGGGAAAACTCGCGCCCCTCGAGCTGCCACATCAGGGTGCGGAAGATGGCGGCATAGGCCAGGACCATCGCGGCAAGAAAGAGGCAGTAGAGGAGCAGAACCTTGAGGTTCTGGCGGGCTCGGCCGCGCATGAAGTAGGCGAACTCTGTGGCGATGGTTTTCATAACGCTCTAATTTAATTGACGAAAAAATCGCCTGAAAGAATGTTTTATCCTGCTTTTGTTACTATGCCACCGATCGGTGGGTTCGACAACCTGTTCATCTGTCGATTAAAAACCTCTTCAGGCGGAGCCTTGGTTTGCAGGTCTGCTTTAGTTGGCAGAGGTCTCGAGAAAGCAGCCGGGATCTTTGCTCTGTAGGGGGTCTAGGCCGTAGCCGTAGGCAACCGCCAAGCAACCGCCACACATGGCCCGGAGTCGACAGTCGTCGCATTCCCGGCACCCCTGGCGGTAAGCTTCCGCGCCATCAGAGTGATAGATCCGGTCAAGGGAGTCCCGGTAAAGATTGCCGATCAGCGACGGGAACTTGCGGCAGGCATGCACTTCGCCGTCGGGGAGGAGGGAGACAAAGTTGAAAGCGGCGCCACAGCCGAATCCGGTGCATCCGCCAAAGAGAGGGCTTTGGCGTGAATCGAGCTCGATATTGATCAGGCTGTCCTTCAAGGCAAGGATGGGGTTGGTTTTGCGGGCTTCCAGCAGTTGCTTCACAAAGTTGTGATAGGCATCTTTGCCCGGCGAGGCGAGGTTGGCCCCCTCGCCGACCATGGCCAGCCGGTTGAAGGTGAGCAGGTTGGCCCGTTCCTTCAGCAGGCCGGCAAGAGGCAGAACCTGGTCGAGGTTGGCGCTGGTCAGGGTCAGCATCACCATGGAATAGACGTTGCGGGAGCGGAGTAGGTCGAGAAATCTGAGCACGGCGTCAAAGCTGCCATGGCCGCGGATTCGGTCGTTGTGCTCCTGCAGTCCTTCAAGACTCACCTGAAAAAACGCTGGGCGCACAATCGCGATGACTTCGTCAAGTTGTGCGGCACTCACCGGGTTGCCGAGGATGGCCGGGGTAAGATTGCGTTCGTGGGCCGCCCGGTAAAGCGGCACGAAATCAGGATGCAGGAAGGGGTTGCCGCCGGAAAAGGAAACCTGGCCGCGAACGTGGTGAGTTCGACAGAAGGATCGCATCTGGTCGAGCGCTTCGAGCCCTTGTTCGAAATCGACGTCCCGTCGCAGTGTCCGATCATAGCAATGCCGGCAATGCAGGTCGCAACGGTGAGTGATGTGCCATTGCAGGGTGAAAACCGTAGCAGTACGGTAAGGTTCTGGAACCGGTGCAGGGGCAGGGAATTTTGGGGGGATTCTCTGCAGCCGGGAAGCCGGTGCCATCAGCAGACCTTTGTCGACGGCTGCGGCCAGGACCGCGTCGATGGTTCCGACGGGAGTTCCCCCTTGTTCTGCGACGATTTCCGGGGCGAGTTTCTCGACGACGATCTTGAGTGCCAGCAGGTCCGGCGCGCTGGCCGATGCCTCGTGACAGAAGCCGGTGCGGGGGTCGCGCCAGAACAGCAGCCGGTCTTCCCCGGGCTCCGGGGCGACGGTCGGATCGTCAAGGCAGGCCAGCAGTGAGCGCCAGTTGACCTCAAGAAGAGCAAGGGTCGGGTTGACCTGATAGGTGTCGAGGTTTTTGGGAGAGGTGCCCGGCGTGCTGTTTCTAAGCCTGTGTCTGTAGAGTTCGACTCGCGCCATGTCTGGCAGAAAAGCTGCGTCGCCTTTGGCCAAGGAATGTTCTTTCAGGGCTTCCGGTAGGTCGGCGGGATCAAGCCTCTCGAATTTTCGCCAGAGATCGTCTGACAGGTAGCGGCTAGAGGCCTGGAAGATATTGTTAAGCCGGATCAACATGTGTTGTTCGCTCACCTCACAGACGCAAGCCACGGTGGTGAAGAGGCAAGGCGGCGGAGATGCTCACCCCCAAGAAAATGGGGTTGGCCGATAACCCAGGCCAACCCAAAAGGACGATATCAAAGCCAGTTTCTCAGCATGGAGAGTGTTCGGTGCCCACGGCACCGGTCATTTTTGGCCGCCTCAGCCACTCCCTCCCGGTTTCTGCCCCATCTGCTCAGCTTCGGCCTTGGCTTTTGCCTCCGCTTCGCGAGCCTTTGCACATTCCTCGCTCATCTCCCCCTGCTCGGGGCACTTGCTGATGTCAAAGGCAGGGTCTGTGTCCGTGCTACCGCTACAGCCAGTTGTGCCAGAACTGCTCTGCTTGTCAGCACCCACGGTGCCGTCGGATTTCGCGCCTCAGCCGCTGCCCGCATGCAACTGGCCGGGGGCCACTGCCCCGACTGCGGAGACCAGGGTCGCGACCCCCAGTCCGGCCAACACCTTTTTCAGTTCCTTGGATCCCATGCTTACTTCCTTTCCCTGAAAAACCGTGCAGAAGGAAACCCTCGGTGCCTGTCACCGGGATCACGCAAACGCATAACTTGTTCTCTTAACATAAAGTAAAGGGATGTCAAGGAGAGCGGCGAAGGCCCGTTAGGGAGACAAGTTGGGAATCAGCGTCGTTGTCGGCGCCATTTTTCCCGGGGAAGGGGGCTGACTTTGGGCAGGACATTGGTGGGCTTTTGTCCCTGCTTCATGGCCTTGTTCTGGGAGGATTGGGGGTCAGTCGCTGAGAAGTTGAGCCATTTTCTCCTCGACCATCTGCAAATGCTCCATCATCTTCTGGCGGGCCACTTCAGGCTGCCGAGCGGCTATGGCATCCATAATGGCGCGGTGGTGCTCAAGCAGCAGTCGAATGTGCCCCTTTTGTCGGTAGAACTCCACCAGGGCGACCTGGATCGTGGCGTGGAACAGAGAGTGAACCGAGTCGAGAACATGCATCTGCAGGCTATTGTGACTGGCTGCAGTAATCGCATAGTGAAAGTCGGCGTCGACTTCTGAGCTCCAGCCCCCTTTGTCCGCCTGCTGCTCCATGACCTGGTACAGGCGCCGTATCTCCTCAATATCTTCCTCGGAGGCCCGCTGGGCGGCCAGAAATGCTGACCAGCTCTCCAAGCCCATGCGCACCTCAGCCAGGGAGCGCAGCACCTGGGGGTCGCGCTGCTCGACCAGTTTGGCCAGGGGGTTGGTAATGCTGGCTTCTGTCAGGGCTCGGACAAAGGTGCCACCACCCTGTCGGGAATCGAGAAAGCCCATTGCTTCAAGGACCATGATTGCTTCGCGCACCGAAGGCCGGCTGACTCCAAGCATCGTGGCCAGATCACGTTCCGAGGGCAGCCGGTCTCCCGGCTTGAGCTGTCCCTTGGCAATCATTGCCTTGATCTGCTCGACAATCTCCTCGGAAATTTTTTTTGGGCGAATCGGCTGGAAAGAAATGGTCATGCCTCTTACTCCACATGTCATTGGTATGACCAATTATCTAGCATGGCACAGGGCTTCGTACAAGCGCGAAAGTTTCGCTTTCCCCTGTTGAGCTTGCCGCCTCTAATTTCCCCTCCATCACTTGACATCCGGGAGACGGGTGCTTACCTTGTCCTCCGCATGACGGCAATTCATTCCAAACGGAGGTTTTAGAGACATGACCGTGAGTAAACGCAAGTTCAAGGCCGAGGTGAACCAGATTCTCGACCTGATGATCCATTCCCTCTACTCGCACAAGGAGATCTTCCTGCGCGAGCTGATCTCCAACGCCAGCGATGCCATCGACAAGGCCCGCTACCTGGCCCTCACCGATACGAACGTCAATCCCGGTGGCGATGAGTGGCAGATTGAGCTGATCCCCGACGAGGCGGCCGGCACCCTGACGGTCCGTGATAACGGCATTGGCTTGACTCTCGATGAGGCCGCCGAGTCCCTCGGCACCATCGCCCACTCGGGGACTAAGGAGTTTCTCAAGCTGCTCGAGAGCCGCGAGGTCAAGGACAACCCGGAGCTGATCGGCCAGTTCGGCGTCGGTTTCTACTCGGCGTTCATGGTCGCCGACCAGGTCGTGGTTGTCTCGCGCCGCGCCGGAGCCCCGGCTGAGCAAGCGGTCCGCTGGAAGTCACAGGCCGACGGCAGTTACACCATCGAAGAGGTCACCAAGGAAGGGCGTGGCACCGATGTCATCCTCCACCTCAAGGAGGAGACCAAGCAGTATCTCAAAGAGTGGGAGCTGCGCAATGTGGTCAAACAGTACTCCGATTTCATCGAGTACCCGGTGGTGATGGAGGTGACCCGCAGCAAGCCCGACCCCGATAATGAAGAGAAACAGGTCGAGACCACGGAGCTCGAAACCCTCAACTCACGGAAGGCGATCTGGCTCAAGGACAAGAGCGAGATCACAGAGGAGGAGTATCACGAGTTCTATAAGCACATTTCCCACGACTACACCGCTCCCGCCAGAACCATTCACTACAAGGCCGAAGGGACCACCGAGTTTTCAGCGCTCCTCTACCTGCCGAAGCAGCGCCCTTTCAATATTTACTACCAGGACTACAAGGTTGGCCCGACCCTCTACGTGCGCCGGGTGCAGATTATGGACCACTGCGAGGCGATGCTCCCCCCCTATCTGCGCTTCGTCAAGGGGGTGGTCGAGTCGGCCGACCTGCCTCTCAATGTCAGTCGTGAGATTTTGCAGGACAACAAGATTGTCAATGTCATCAAGAAGAGCATCACCAAGAAGGTCCTCGATACTCTTGCTGAAATGAAGAAGAACGAACCGGATGCCTACATCGAATTCTATGGCGAGTTCGGCCGTGTGCTCAAGGAGGGGGTCCACCACGATTTCGAGCGCAAGGAGGCCATCGCCGAGCTGCTGCTGTTCGAGACCACCAAGACCGAGCCTGGCAAGAAAATCAGCCTGGCCGACTACGTGGCGCGCATGCCGGCCGAGCAGAAGGAGATCTACTACATGACCGGCCCCGATCGGGCTACTGCCGAATCTTCTCCCTATCTTGAGGTTTTCAAGGAGAAGGGGGTCGAGGTGATATTGGCGACCGACGATATTGATGACCTGATCATCAGCCAACTTGGCCCCTACCAGGAGAAAGAATTCCAGTCGGCTATCAAAGGAGATCTCGACCTTGGCGACACCCAGAAGGAGGAGAAGCAGAAAGAGTATGGCGATTTGCTGGCTCTGATGCAGGAGCAGCTCAAGGAGCAGGTCAGTGCAGTGCGGGTGTCCGGTCGTCTCAAGGATTCAGCGGTCTGTTTGGTTGCCGGTGAGCACGACCTCGACCCGCAGATGGCCAAGATGTTTCGCGCCATGGGGCAGGAGGTGCCTCAGGGTCAGCGTTCCCTGGAGGTCAACCCCGGCCATCCGCTGATCGCTAAAATGCAGGAGCTGTTCGCCGCAGATGCCAAAAGTGAGCGCCTCAAGGAGTACGTCGAACTGCTCTACGACCAGGCGCTGCTCCTCGAAGGCGACCGTCCCCGCGATCCGGTGGCTTTTGCCCGCAGCTTGTCGAAATTGATGGCCGAGACGACCGAGAACTAGTCAACGAACGCTCATTTGGAGCGTCAAACCGTACGGGGAATCAAAAAGGGGGACACGGCCTTGCTACGTGTCCCCCTTTTTGCGATCCCATTGCCGGCGAAAGGGTGGGTGCTGCCAGCATTCCATGCAGTGCAACCGTGCCCTTATGAGCCTTCTGCGCGCTTTGGTAAACGCTCAGGTTCGGTGACTATCCGCCCGCCGCTCGCTTTGGCGATGCCTCGTAACATGCCGACGAAGACCAGGTTATGGAACGGCAGGACG
>PKTY01000009.1:7156-10800 GCA_002869725.1 Desulfuromonas sp.
ACGCTGTACCAGTAGAGCAGCCCCGTCAATCCCCGCGGTTTGAAGCGCGCACTCTGGCGGATTTCGGTGGTGCCATCGACGCATTCGGTCAGGAGCAGTTCCAGCACCGCTTCGCCGGGGAGTCTCATCTCGGCCACCAGCTTGAGCCGATGCTCCGGTTCCACAGCCAGTACCCGCCAGAAATCGAGAGCATCGCCGGCCTGTACTTCCTTGGGATTGCGGCGGCCACGACCGAGCCCGGGGCCACCGACGAGGCGGTCCAGTAGACCGCGCACATGCCAGAGCCAGTCGGCGTAGTACCAGCCGGTGCGCCCGCCGATTCCGACCACCGCCGGCCAGCACTGCCGGGCTGGCGCAGCGACCAGCATGCGTCGGTCGTCGTTGAACACCGTTCCTCCGGCCCAGTGTGGATCGTCGCTGCTGCTCCATTCCACCGGGGCCACCTTCCCTGCATCCATCCACGAACTCTCAACCTGCAGCAGCCGCATTTTTTCCAGAGCCATGCGGATCGCCATCCGGCAGCTCAGCAAAGGCTGGGGGAGCAGCTCGCGGATCAGCTGGTCATGGCAGAGCACCGGGTTGCGCAACCCTTCCGCCAGGGGGCGGGCCAAACTGGCCGGCACCGGGGTCACCAGGTGGATCCAGTAGGACGAAAGCCGCGGTGTGAGCACCGGAACCGGGATGATCCAGCGCCTGGCCAGGCGGGCCTCTTCGGCGTAAATCCGCATCAACTGACGGTAGCTGGTCACTTCCTCGGTGCCGACATCGAAACTTTTGCCTACCGTTTCGTGGCAATCGAGGCAGGCCGCCAGGTAATGGAGCACGTTCCTGACCGCGATCGGCTGGCAGGGGGTGTCGATCCAGCGAGGTGTGATCATCACCGGCAGGCGTTCCACCAGATAGCGCATGATCTCGAAGGATGCGCTCCCCGAACCGATGATCATCGCCGCTCGGAAAACGGTCACCGGCACCACGCCGTTTTTGAGGATGACTGCGACCTCGTGACGTGAGCGCAGGTGGTGACTGAGCTGCGGGGCGTCGTCACCCAAGCCGCCCAGGTAGATGATGCGCTCGATCCCGGCATTGGCTGCGGCGGCTGCCATGTTCTCCGCTCCCAGTCGGTCGGTGGCGGCGAAATCGAGAGCCTGAGGATTCATGGAGTGCACAAGGTAGAAAGCGGCCTGGCAGCCTTGTAGGGAGGTCTCCAGGCTTGCCCGGTCGAGCACGTCGCCGGTTACGATTTCGACACGGGGCTCAGTCGCCCAGGGGCGACCGGCTAGCTTGGCCGGATTGCGGCCTATGGCTCGGACCCGCCAGCCGGCCTCCAGAAGATGTGGTACCAGGCGGGCACCGATATAGCCGGTGGCACCGAGGACTGCGACCGGTAGTTGTTCGTTGCGCTCCACAGTTATTGAGCTGGTTTCCTCAGGCATGGTTGCGCAGCTGCAGTTCGATGGGGTGTGGATCCAGGTAATGCTGTTGGTTCAGGTAAGGTTGCTGGTACTTGCGTACATAGTGATTGATCAGGGTTATCGGCACGATCAACGGCACGCTCCCTTTGCGATAGTGCTCGATCAGCTCCAGGGCTTCCTGTTTTTCGTCGGCATTCAGTTGTTTTTTGAAATATCCGAGCAGGTGCTGCAGCACGTTTATCTGCTTAGGTACCGATGAGCGCAGCTGCATGGCTTTCATCAGTAGCGACTGGTAGTTATTCTCCAACTGTTCCATCGGCAGTTTGCCGGCCTGAGCGACCAGTTTCCCCATCTCCCGGTACAGTTCCGTGCTGTGACTCAGGAGCAGCAGCTTGTGCCGGGCGTGGAAGTCGACCAGCCCGGCGGCGTCCAACCCCCTGGACTGAAGGTCACGCCAGCGTTTGAAGACGAAAACGCTCTCAATAAAGTTTTCTCGCAGGTGAGGATCGTGCAGCCGTCCGTCCTCTTCAACCGGTAGCTGCGGGAAGTGGTGCATGAAGGTTCTGGCAAACAGGCCGACCCCTTTCTTTGCCGGGACGCCGTTTCGGTCATACAGTTTGACCCGCTCCATGCCGCTCGACGGTGATTTGGCCTTGAAGATAAAACCACAGAGATTCTCCGCTTCCAGCGCTTTGACACGCTTTTCCGACCAGGAAAGCATCTGCTCGGTAATGTCCTCGCCGGAACGGGAAAAGACCAGGCGTGGGTCGGTGTCGCCTTCAATAAGGCGCAACGTTTCTCGGGGTGTCGGTAGCCCCAGCTCGACTTCGGGGCAGACCGGAACGTACTCGAACCAGGCACCGAGTGTGTCGCGCAGATAGCGGTCGAGCTGGTGGCCGCCGTCGTAACGAACCATATTGCCAAGCAGGCAGCTGCTGATACCGATGCGAATCTTTTCGGACATGGATGTCTCCTTACCCCTGATGTCTCAAGAAAATACCGAATAACAGTTTAACAAAGATTCATACATCTTTTGATGCGGCTGTACAGAAAGCTCCCAAAAAGACGCACTTCAGCTTCATATGATTGAAAAGGCAGAAGAAATAGAGCGAGCGGTGTCTACACTTTATGACAGTCAGGTGCAACATTGATCAATAAAAAGGCTGTTGACTTAACCGAAACTGTTCGGAGGGAAACTCCTTATCTCGGAGTCAAAACCGATCCATGTCTTCGATTGTTAAGGGTTCGGATCGTAGCTCACAACCTCCGTCTGACTGGCGCAATCAGTGCCATGGTCAGTGTGTGACGGGGGAAGGCCTAACAGGCCGCGCAGGTCTTCCAGCACCAGGTAGAGTGAGGGAATCAGTAGCAGGGTGATGCCGGTTGCGAACAGGATGCCGAAGGCGAGGCTGATGGCCATCGGGATCAGGAACTGGGCCTGCACGCTGGTTTCGAGGATCATCGGCATCAGTCCGAAGAAGGTGGTCAGGGAGGTGAGCAGAATCGGTCGGAAACGCCGTGCCCCGGCTTCAAGAACTGCCTTGGTCAGAGGAGTCCCCCGCTGTCGGGACCGGTTGACGTAGTCGATCAGCAGCAGGGAGTCGTTGATCACCACTCCGGTCAGGGCGATGATGCCGAACAGGCTGAGCATGCTCAGGTCAAAGCCCATGATCAGATGACCGAGAATGGCCCCGACGATGCCGAAGGGGATCGCCACCATGATCAGCGTCGGCTGTGAGTAGCTGCGGAACGAGACCGCCAGCAGCGCGAAGATCACGAACAGGATGAACATGAAACCAACTTTCATGCTCTGCAACGATTCACGGCGGTTGCGGTCTTCTCCCTCCAGGTCGTAACTCAGTCCCGGGTAGTCGTGGACCAGCGTCGGCAGCACGGTCTGTTTCATCTCGTCCAGAATCTCTTCGGTATTGGAGACCTTGTCATCGACAGTGGCGGTCACATTGATGACTCGCTTGCGGTCGGTGCGGTTGATGGTGCTGAAACCGGTCCCCTCTTCCAACGAAGCCGCCCGGTTGAGGGGGATTTCGCCACCGTCGGGCAACCGTATCCGCATCTGCTCCAGGTCCCAGAGATGGCGGCGCTGATCTTCCGGGTAGCGGACCATGACCTTGACCTCGTTGCGTCCGCGTTGTAGGCGCAACGCTTCCGAACCGTAAAAGGCGCCACGCAGCTGACGGCCGAGTTCCTGCTCGCTGATGCCGAGAGTTCGTG
>PKTY01000252.1 GCA_002869725.1 Desulfuromonas sp.
ATGGTCTCCTGGGAGAGCGAGTCGGCGATTGTCGTCTACTTCGAGCGGGAACCGGCTGAAAAAGAGCGTCTGGCATTGATCTCCGAGATTGAACAAGCTGCTGAAGTTGCCACAGCGCGCTTTCTTTCCAAGACGCAGGCCATGGAGCGTTTCCGGATCCGTCTGGCCGAGGATGCAGATCTTCTTGATGGGCTACCGGCCGATTTCCTTCCGGCATCCCTGGAGATCAGTCTCAAGGTTCAACAGAGTTCATCGGCAGCGATTGAAAAACTGGTCGAGCACCTGCAGCAGGATCCGCGTTTCGACGATGTCCGCTATAGCCGCGAATGGGTCGAAAAACTACGCTCTTTCGTACTGATCCTGCGGGGGCTTGGTGCCGGACTCGGTGGGTTTCTGCTGTTCGCAGCGATCATCATTGTTGCCAATACCATCAAGCTAACCCTCTACGCACGCCAGGATGAACTGGAAACCATGACCATGGTCGGTGCAACCTCGCTGTTCATCAAGCTCCCCTACCTGTTGGAGGGGGCGTTGCAGGGTCTGCTGGGGGGAGGGCTGGCCCTGGCTCTCGGGTTCCTGTCGTTCCAGATCGTTTTGCGCGAGAGTCTGCGCAGCCTGCTGCTGGTCAGTGGGATCGATTCTGTCCACTTTCTCCCTCCGCTATGGCAGGTGGGGGTCGTGATGACCGGTGCCCTGATCGGCCTGCTCGGCAGCCTGTTTGCCTTGCGAAAATTCGTGCGTTTTGGTCCGGTCGCATGATCTGGACAGCGGCTCATCCCGCAAAATTCTTACTGATCTGTCTGTTGATTGTAATGGCCTGGCTGCCCCTGGCGATCGGGTCCGAGGGGCAGGATCTGACCGACAGCCGTCAGCGCCTGGCCGAATTGCAAAAGGAGCTTGAGGCAACCCTGCAAAGTCTTACACAAAAGCAGGGGGAGGAGAGTGGTCTCGAAAAGGATCTGGGGGCGTTACAGGGGGAGATCCGGCGAGTCGAGAGGATGGTCAGGCGCAGCCAAAAGGAGCTCGAGCGGCTGATGGCTGCCATCAATGCTGCGGAAAAGCGGCTTAATCGCTTGCAGGCCGACCTTGGTGCCAGCCGCAGTTTGATGGAAAAGCGTCTGGTTACCCTCTACAAGGAAGGGGATGTCGGTCTGCTGAGATTTCTGCTCTCTGAAAAAATCTCCCCTGCGGTTCTGCTCGAAAGATATGCTTTCCTGAGCCGTATGGCGAGTTATGATCGGCAACTGATTTCTGAGTACCGGCAGCAGTTGCAGCAGGAGCAGGAGGTTCTGGAAGAGCTCACTGCCGCACGCACTCGTCAACAGGCGGTTACAGCTCAACATCGGGAAGAACAGCAGACTCTCAATACAGCGAAATCGGTTAAGCGCAAACTTCTTTCCCGCATTCGCAAGGACCAGAAACTGCTGGATGGACTGCTTGCCGACCTCCGGGCCAGGGAGGCGCAACTGAATGACCTCGTCAAAAGACTTGAAAGGGAGCAATCCGCCTCCTATACTGATGGAGGTGCCGGACTTTCTGCCGTTAAAGGTGTGCTCCCCTGGCCGATGGACGGCCTGGTCAGGGTTGAGTTCGGCACCAGCCAGCAGGGGGAACTCGGGACCCTGATCGACAGCAAAGGGCTGGAAATCGAGGCGGTGGTCGAAACTCCGGTTCGCGCCATTGCCCCAGGGACGGTTTTGTTCGCCAAACAGATGCGTGGCTTCGGCAAGTTGATGATCGTCGATCATGGCAGCAAGGACTATTCTCTCTATGCTCATTTGTCCCGGTTGAGTAAAACCGTCGGTGAGCGGGTTTCGAGTGGCGAAATTCTCGGTCTCTCGGGCTTTGAAGGCCGGGATTCTCTCTATTTCGAGATCCGCCACGGCGGGCAGCCGCTAAACCCAGCCGAGTGGCTGATGCCGCGTTGAAGATTTGGAGTCACAGTATGAAAGCAATCAAGTATTTCCTGCTGGGTGTGGTCTGCCTCGGTGTCGCACTGCTTGGCTTAGGCACGGCGGTTGAACGGGTCAACGCTGCTCCTGCCTATCAGGAGTTGCAACTGTTCACTGATGTTTTGACCATTGTCCGGCGCAGTTATGTCGAGGAGGTTCCCTTCCAGGAACTGATATATGGCGCGATCGACGGGATGCTGGCTTCCCTCGACCCTCACTCGGGGTTCATGCCGCCGGAATTCTACAAGGAGATGAAAGTCGATACCCGCGGCGAGTTCGGTGGTCTGGGGATCGAGATCACCCTGCGTGATGGAATCCTGACGATTGTGACTCCCATCGAAGATACGCCGGCCGACCGGGCCGGGTTGCAGAGTGGCGATCAGATTCTCAAAATCGAAGACCAGTTCACAAAGGATATGGAGATCATGGAAGCGGTGCGCCTGATGCGCGGCGCGCCGGGGACTGAAGTCAGAATCAGTGTGATGAGGGATAGTTTTGAGAAGCCTCAAGTCTTCACCATCAAGCGTGAAGTGATCAAGATCAAGAGCGTCAAGGCGAAGACTCTGGAAGATGGCTACGGATATCTGCGGCTGACGCAGTTCCAGGAAAAAACCACCCGGGATATGGCCAATGAACTCGAAGCCTTGCATGCCGCTCACCAGGGGGGGCTTAACGGGTTGATCCTCGACATGCGTAACAATCCCGGCGGGCTGCTCGACCAGGCGGTCGAGGTGGCCGATATGTTTATCGATGAAGGTCTGATCGTCTACACCGAGGGGCGCGAAGAGGATTCGCAGATGGAGTTTTCGGCTCAACCCGGCGGAACGGAACCCGATTATCCGCTCGTCGTGCTGATCAATGGCGGCAGCGCCAGCGCCGCCGAGATCGTCGCCGGGGCGCTTCAGGACCACGGCCGGGCGGTGGTGATGGGGACACGCAGCTTTGGCAAGGGCTCAGTGCAGACCATTATCCCCTTGAGCGACGACTCCGGACTGCGGCTGACGACCGCCAGGTATTACACCCCTAATGGAACCTCGATCCAGGCAACCGGAATCGTCCCGGATATCGAAGTCCTGCCCGGACAGGTCCATGAGATCAAGGACCCCGTTCACTTCCGCGAACGCGACCTGAAAAATCACATCGACCAGGAGCCTGCCAGGCCTTCCGCGGAGTCTGTTCAGACTCCGGAACTCGATGATGATCTGCGCGGTGACTATCAGCTGCTACGAGCCCTGGACCTGCTTAAAGGGTGGCAGATTTTCAAAGGGGTCGGCGGCAACAAGGGCGTGTGAAGCGTCTCTTCCCTCTGATCGTCAGCTAACATCTCCCGGAAACAAGATTCGATGGCCAGAAAATCTTCCCGGCGCAGGTCGAGTAAGCAGCGCCCCCGGTTCTCTTTTGGCGACCTGCTGCCGTTGCTGCTGCTGGTTTTGTCCGGTGTTGTGCTGTTCTCCCTGGTCTGGTTTGTCGGAACGGATGATAAGGCGAAGGATCGACTTGGGGCCAATGGCGGCGATCTGCCGATCCGAAACGACCCGGAAATTGTGACCCCGGTCGAGTCGGTTCCGGTCGTTCGGGAAGAGACACCAGGCAGGCCTCGGGTAGCGATCATCATGGACGACCTCGGCCGTGACTTTCTTGCCCCGCAGACTCTGCTCTCCCTGGCCGAGCCGGTTGCTTTCGCCATCCTTCCCGACCAGGGCCACAGCCGCGATATTGCCGAGATGGTCTACCTTGCAGGTCGCGAGGTTCTGCTGCATGTCCCGATGGAGCCGCAAGCTTACCCGGAAATCGATCCGGGGAACAAGGCTCTAATGGTTGCTCAGTCACACGCTGAAATCCAGCGTCGCTTTAGAGACTTGCTGGAGTTGGTTCCCCATGCCGTCGGGGTCAACAACCATATGGGATCGAGATTTACCGAGGAGGGCGAAGCGATGTCGGCGGTGATGGAGGTGGTGAGGGAACGAAGCCTGTTTTTTGTCGACAGCCGGACCACCGCAAACTCTCTGGTGGTTCCTGTGGCGGATCGATACCAGGTAGCTCATCTCAAGAGAGATGTGTTCCTCGATAATGTTGCCGAAGTTGAAGCGATTGCTGAGCAGATCGGTAAACTGGTGGAGAAGGCCCGCAGCAGAGGCTATGCGGTGGGGATCTGTCACCCTTATCCCGAAACACTTGAGGCCTTGGGGCGCGAACTTCCCCTGATGGCCGAGCGGGGAGTCGATGTTGTCACGATCTCCTCCCTTATTGGCAGTTTGGACAACTAGAGATCTGGCAACTGGGTGCTGATTTTCTGCATCACTTTGAGGTGGTGGTCGAAATTGTGGTCAAAGAGGATTTCCTCGGGGAGGTCGGAGCTGACCTTGCGTACCAGCAGAAAACGGTCGAGCAGTTTTCTCTCGGGATCGAACAGGGTTCGTTCCAGCAGGGGGAACAGGTCGGAGCGCTCCTTGCCAAGCAGACGTTTTTCAAACTCGTGCAGTTCAACGGTTTTGTGGGAGACCTCGAGCCCGCCTTCGTCGAACCGGTAGAATGAGAGCTTCTGCTGGTAAAAGTTGCGGGTGTGGGGAGCGCGGCAGAGAACGAAGTAGGAGCGGTGTGCCGACTCGCGAAACAGGTCCCAGAGAGGATCTGTGGGCTCGATAGCTCTCTTGGCCCCGTAGAAATAGCGGAACACCAGGCGGGTAAAGCATTCTTCCTCGAGATAGCCGCCGACCTGCTGGTCGGAGCCGAGGGCGAAATAACCGGCGGACCCGATCTGGTCATTTTCGACCAGAGGAGTGTCACAGACCAGGCAGCTGCGGTTGATGGCCTGGCGCCGCTTTTCGAAGGCGTTCTGTGAAGACCGGTTGCGGGTGATCTGCTCAGTTTGCACCTGGTCGAGACGCCGCTGCTGTTTGTCGAGGGTGTCAAGGTAGACTTGGCGAGCAATGTGACTGAGCTGGATATGGACATCGGTCTGGCGGCCATGGGTCAGCACCGGGTAGATCTTCCCCTCCGGGTTGGTCTGCAGCGATTCGACCTTGGGGCTCTTGGCAATGTACCCTTCCAGGCAGCGGTAGCCACGGTTGATGGCATAGGCCTTGAGCAGCTGGTAGGGGTCGCGAAAAGGACCGTCGTAGTGAATGCGACCATCGATCAGGCAGGGGAGGATGCGCAGCGGGCGCCGAGAGATCTGCTGGCTGTCGAAAAAATCGTAAATATGGCGACAGTTCTCCAGGGAGGGGGCATCCTTGACCGGCACGATCACCCGATCTGAAGCGAACAGGGCGCTCTGAGTGAAGATGTCGAGGTCAGGGCGGGTGTCGATGATCAGGATACCTTCGAGCTTCGCTGCTGCCAGACTGTTTGCCAGCAGCTGGGGATTGTCGAGCTCCCGGCGCAGTGGTGCGAGCTGGTCACTGGAAGGGACGATCTGCACCCCATATTCGCCGGTTTCCACCAGTTGCTCGATGGGTGTGCCGCTGAACAGCTGGCTGACATCACCGCGTGGCGCCCCTTTGGCGAGGCGGAACATGCGGTCGACGGAAAAATGGTTGTCAAAGCTGAGCAGTGTGACCGGCAGGTCCTCATGCATGGCCTTGAGGTAGATGGCGAGGTTGGTGGCCAGGGTCGTTTTACCGACTCCGCCCTTTTCGCTCGAGATGGTGATCACATAAGGGGGTTCAGAAGGTGCTGACATGGGCTTGCCTCGACAATGCAATCCGCGCAATATAGTGAGTCATCCAAAGAGTTGTCAAATGAAAAGCCCCCTGGATATTGAAAGTCGATGTTTGTTAAACCGCCGGAGCATATGACTGTCAGCCAACTGGTCGAGCTGATTCGCGAGCTTGTCGAAGACAACTTTGTCACGGTGTCTGTCGAGGGAGAGGTATCCAACCTGGCGAGGCCGTCTTCGGGCCATTGGTATTTTACCCTCAAGGACAGCCGGTCCCAGCTGCGGGCGGTTATGTTCCGGGGACGAAATCGTCTGATTGATTCCCCGCCGAGGGATGGTCAGCGGGTTGTCTGCCGAGGGGCTTTGTCGGTCTATTCGGCCCGTGGTGAGCTGCAGCTGGTTGTCGATGAGCTGGATGCCGCCGGGGTCGGTGACCTGCAACAGGCCTTTCAGGAACTGAAAGGGCGTCTGGCAGCCGAAGGTCTGTTCGATCCATCGCGCAAAAAGTCGCTCCCCGCTTTTCCGCGCACGGTCGGAATCGTCACGTCGCCAACCGGGGCTGTGATTCACGATATCCTCAATGTGCTTCGGCGCCGGGCTCCCGGCCTGCGGTTGCTGCTCTGCCCGGTCAAGGTCCAGGGACAAGGTGCGGCAGAAGAGATTGCTGCAGCGATCGACCTTCTCAGCCGGCACGGGGAGAGCGATGTGCTGGTTGTCGGTCGCGGTGGGGGATCTCTTGAAGATCTGTGGGCGTTCAACGAAGAAGTGGTTGCCCGGGCGATTGTCGCTTCGCGAATTCCGGTGATCTCGGCCGTTGGCCATGAAGTCGATGTCACCATCTCCGATCTGGTCGCCGATTTGCGGGCACCGACTCCAAGCGCGGCGGCGGAGCTGGTCGCTAAGAGTCGCTTGGAGCTTGAGGCGCACCTCGACCATCTTCAGGCCCGTCTGCAATCGTATCTGCGCCAGACCCTCGACCTGCTTGGCGCGCGGCTCGATCGTTACGAGCTTCAGCTCAAAGGGGTGGAGCGCGAGTTCACGGCTTTGGGACAGTCGGTTAGTCAGCTGCAGCGTCGGCTGGAGATGGCCATGGAGTCGCGGATGAGACATCTGAATGAGCGCCTGGCGGGCAACTGCGGACGTTTGGATGCCCTTTCCCCATTGCAGCAGCTGGCCCGTGGTTATGCGATTGTCTCTCGTGATCCGGCTGGTCATGGACTGCGTTCGATTGCCGAGGTGGAACCCGGTCAGCGTCTGTGGATCCGTCTGTCAGACGGGCAACTTCTCAGTCGAGTCGAGGAGGTCGAGGGTTGAGACGTTTTTGGCTGGCTGGCTGGTGGTTGGCCCTGACTGTTTTTCCTTCTTTGTGTGGAGCGCAACTGACGCTGTCCCCGCAACAGGTGGCAAACGGGGAACCGGTGCTGTTGCAGTGGAAGGGAGAGACCCCCTCATTCGGGGTGGTTCGCTTTAACGACCGGGTCTTTCCCATGGCCCCTTCTGCCC
>PKTY01000418.1 GCA_002869725.1 Desulfuromonas sp.
ACCGGAGCCGGACAACATGGCGTCGCCTCGGCAACCGTTGCGGCGCGTATGGGTGTAGAGTGCGTGGTGTACATGGGCGCCGAAGACATAGAGCGCCAGGCGATCAATGTGTATCGCATGCGCTTGCTGGGAGCCACCGTGGTATCGGTTGAATCGGGTTCCAGGACATTGAAGGATGCCCTCAATGAAGCCATGCGCGACTGGGTCACCAATATTGATAACACCTTTTATATTATCGGTACCGTTGCCGGTCCGCATCCGTATCCGGCCATGGTTAGGGATTTCCAGGCGATTATAGGGCGGGAAACACGACAGCAAATTATGGCGATGGAGGGGCGTTTACCGGACGCGCTGGTTGCCTGCGTCGGTGGCGGCTCCAACGCAATCGGGCTGTTCCATCCGTTTATTGATGATAACGAGGTCGCGATTTACGGTGTCGAGGCAGGTGGAGACGGCGTAGAAACAGGACGGCATGCGGCACCGCTGTGCGCGGGCAGTCCGGGTGTATTGCATGGCAATCGTACTTACCTGATGGAAGATCGTGACGGGCAGATTATCGACGTGCTGCTGCGCTCTGTGGCGATCAATCCTCTGAATCTCGACGAGGGGGTGATCTTTACCGGACTTGACATTACCGACCTGAATCGAACCGTGGAGGAACTGCGTATCAAGGAGCAGCAAGTTCGTTTGCTCCTCGAATGTTCGGGCGAGGCCGTGTTTGGTATCGATCTTGACGGGAGCTGCACTTTTGTCAACCCGACCTGTTTAAAGCTGCTCGGATACCAAGACGATAGTGAGGTGCTGGGCGAAAATTGCCATGACCTGTTTCATCATTCGCAAGCCGATCATTCTCATTGTCCTGAGCAGGAATGCAATGTTGCCAGAGCATTTCGTCACGGGGTTGCGGTCCATATGGCCGGTGAAGTCTTCTGGCGGCGCGACGGCAGCAGTTTCCCGGTTGAGTACAGGTCCTCCCCGATCGTCCGCAACAATGAGATTATTGGATCGGTCGTCAACTTTGTCGATATCACAGAACGCAAACGTTACGAAGATGAACTGCGCCAGGCGTTGTCTTCAGCTCAGCAGGCACAAGCCCACGTTGATGCGATTCTTCATTCCGCCGCCGATGGTATGATCGTAGTCACTCCTGACCTGCAGGTCAGTATGGTTAATGATGTTGCCGGCAGACTGCTTTCAGGAGAAGGATCCCTACGCGACATCGCCTGTTTAGAGCAGACATTTGCCGGAACTCCGATTCCTGCCAAGGTTCAAGCGGTCTTTTCCGGGCAACCTGCTATTGAGCCTTTTGATCTTCAGGGTCCTTGCCTGTCCGGTGTAGGGGACGAGCAGGTGGTCGAAGTGCGGATCACGGCAATGTGTGCCGAAGATCACACCGTCAATGGGGCGATCATTACCCTGCGCGATGTGACTCGGGAGCGCCAACTCGACAAGCTCAAGGATGAGTTCATTTCCATCGCAGCCCATGAGCTGCGCACACCGATGACAGCGATCCTTGGCTACACCGAGTTGATACTCGATCAGCTCTCAGATCTCGATGAGACCATGCTGCGGGAGTTCCTCGGAATCATCCATGAACGGTCCAATACCCTGTCGGTCATCATCGCCGACATGCTCGATTTGAGTCGGGTTCAATCAGGGCGTTTGATCAGCCTCGATATGTCGGTCGGCGATTTTTCCGGTCTGTTACGGCAGTCGGTCGTCCCCTATCGGATCGAAGGGGCCCGGCACATCTTTCTGGTCAAGGTTAATGGACGTGTGCGCCCTTCAATTTTCGATCAGAATAAAATGGCACAAGTCCTTGATAACCTGCTCAGTAACTCCGTGAAGTTTTCACCGGCAGGTGGCACAATTCGGGTCCAGGGTGACTTCGGCGATGATCAGGTGACGGTCTCTGTTACCGACCAGGGGATCGGTATGACCAGTGAGCAGTGTGTCAGAATCTTCGATAAATTTTATCGGGCCGACTGCTCCAATACAGCAATCAGTGGCCTTGGACTGGGGATGAGCCTGGTCAAGGCGATTGTCGAAGCCCATGGTGGACGGATATGGGTCGACAGCAAGGTGGGAGTCGGTACGTCGGCCTGCTTTTCTCTGCCCCTTTCCCGAGGCGAATCGGCAGGATGTTCGGCGTGAAGAATATTCTGATTGTTGAAGACCAGGCAGATGTGCTGAAACTACTTGGTGTTGCCTTGCAACATCCGGAGCGCAAAATCCGTCAATCCTTGAGTGCTGATCAAGCCTGGCTACTTGTTCAGGAAGAAGCCCCTGATGTAATCTTGCTCGATATCATGATGCCTGGGGAGTTGGATGGGTTGGATCTGCTGCAAAGGTTGCGCGCAGACCAGCGCTTTGACAATGTCCGGGTGGTGGTTATCTCGGCACGGGCTCAGCAACGTGATCGAATCGCGGCTATCCATGCCGGGGCCGACGCCTTTATCGCCAAGCCGTTTCGGCTTAATGAGTTGAAACGCTGCATCGACAGGTTGTTGACCATAAAACCGTCCGAGGTCTGAACTTGTGGGGTGAGATAACCTCCGTCAAAGGAGCCCTGCTGTTGAGTTGTATTAAAAGCCAAGGGTCATGGCAAGACTCATCAAGTTCTGATCGATGGGTCGCCTACCGGCAGCGATAACCTGTTCGAGATCAGTTAGAACCAGTTTGCCGCAGCTTAAGCCGAGCATGGACCCGTTGCTGCCGGTCACCAGAGCATCGACTGCGGCCACGCCAAAGCGTGCCGCCAGCAGACGGTCGAACGTCGAGGGGGACCCACCCCGCTGGTAGTGGCCAAGAACCATGATCCGCGTCTCGAAACCGATCCGGTCCTTGATCTGGTCGGCGATCTCCTGGGCACTGCCGATTCCTTCCGCCACCATGATGATCGAGTTGTCGCGTCCCTCCTGGAAGCGTGTGCGCAGATGGGTGCAGATTTCGTCGAGGTTGTACGGGTTTTCTGGAATCAGGGCATATTCAGCCCCGCAGGCGATCGCGGCAACCAAAGCCAGATAGCCGCAGTTGCGCCCCATGGTCTCTACCACGAAGGTCCGGTCGTGGGAGGAGGCGGTATCCTTGAGGCAATCGACAGCGCGAATGATGTTGTTCAGCGCCGTATCGACCCCCAGCGACATGTCGGTGAAAGGGATGTCGTTATCGATCGAGGCCGGGATCGCAACCACCGGGATGCCCTGCTCGTGAATGGCCATGGCGCCACGGTGGGAGCCATCACCACCGATCACTACCAGGCCTTCGATGCCAAGCCGTCGCAGGTTTTCGACCGCTTGCAGCTGCCCTTCGGGTTGATACATTTCCCGGCACCGGGCACTCTGCAGAAAAGTCCCCCCCAACTGCAGCTTGCCACTGACAGAACGGGTGGTCAGAGGCTCATGGAGGCTGTTCAGCAGCCCAAAATATCCTTTGTAAAAACCGATCACTTCGATGTCGAGGCTTAGCCCGGCACGAACCACGCCGCGAATCGCCGCATTCATCCCTGAACAATCACCTCCGCTGGTCAGCACTCCCAAACGTTGCATCGTTTGCCGCTCCTTTGCAGATGGTCACGGATTGAAACTGGTCACTAGTTTAGCGCACCAGAACTCATTGAAAAGGAGTAACAAAAATTTTCCGTAAAAACAGACGGATGTTTCGCGAATGTCTCAATGTTGATGGCTATACAAAAAAGCTCAATACATTTGTGCGCAATTGTCGAGCAATGAGGGGTAGTTACGAACGACAGAGCAGCGAAGCGCTTTGCGACAACGCAGCGACTGGTGAGGTGTTGCGTGAGTTGATGCAAATGCGTCGATGTTTTGCAACTTGACAATCTAACTATTTTTGCCAATATTTATAATCATTTAGAGCTTTTTGCTTGGGAGAATCAGCCTTAATGGACGTCTTGCCCCATCTGCCTGTCTACGCGATGCACGAACATGTGGTTTTCCCTAACATGGTCTTCCCACTGTTCGTCGATGCCAACAAGCTGGCGACAGTCGAAGAGGCGGTCAATCAGGACAATCTGATCGGTCTGGTGCTCTGCCGAAAAGACGAGGACTGCTCGTTTGGTGACCTGGCTCCGATTGGCACCCTCTGTCGGATCAGGCAGATGCTGCGTATCCCCGGTGGGGGAGCTAAGGTGATTATCGAAGGGGTTCAGCGGCTGCGTCTGGTCGAAGCCGTCACCGGGAAAGTCTGGATCGGGGCGCGGGTTGAGCTGCTGGAAGATTACCGCTGTGAAGGTTTGGTGGCCGAGGCTTTGGTGCAGAGCGTTAATGCCCTGCTCAAGATTGCCCTGGCTTATGGCCGCCCCCTTCCTGGTGATGTGCTGAAAATGATCGACCAGATCGAGGCCCCCGGGCGTTTGGCCGATCTGGTGACGGTCTATCTCAATCTCGATTTGCATCTCCAACAGCGTATCCTCGAGATTCTCGATCCAATCGATCGGCTCAAGGAGGTCTATCTGCACCTGACCAGTGAAGTTCAGAAAATGCAGGTGAAAGGGGAGGTGCAGAGCGAGGTGGCCAAGCGCATGGGAAAATCGCAGAAGGAATATATTTTGCGAGAACAGCTCAAGCAGATCAAGGAAGAGCTTGGCGATGAAGATGGCCAGCAGTCGGAAGTGGCTGAACTGCGATGCAGTATCGATCAAGCTGAGATGCCTGATCATGTGCGTGAGATTGCCGAGAAAGAACTCGCTCGACTGGCTCGGATCAATCCGGCATCGCCGGAGCATACCGTGGCGCGCACTTATATCGATTACCTGTGCAGTGTCCCCTGGAACTGCTCCACCGATGACGATCTCAATATCGGTCATGCTCAGCAGGTGCTGGACGAAGACCACTACGGGTTGAAAAAAATCAAGGAGCGAATCCTTGAGTACCTCGCGGTACGTTCTCTCAAGGCGGATACCAAGGGGCCGATCATCTGCTTCGTTGGCCCTCCAGGTGTCGGAAAAACGTCCCTCGGCCGTTCGATTGCCCGGGCAACCGGACGGGCTTTTATTCGTATCTCCCTGGGGGGGATGAAGGATGAAGCAGAAATTCGCGGCCATCGTCGTACCTATATCGGGGCTCTGCCGGGGCGGATCATCCGTGAAATCTGTCGTGTCGGCACTAACAACCCGGTCTTCATGCTCGATGAGGTCGACAAAATCGGACAGGATTTTCGTGGAGACCCTGCTTCGGCGCTGCTTGAAGTTCTCGATCCGGAACAGAACGACAGCTTTACCGATCACTATCTTGATGTCCCTTTCGACCTGTCGCATATCATGTTCATTGCCACAGCAAACATTCTCGACCCGATACCGCCACCGCTACGCGACCGCATGGAGGTAATTTCTCTCCCTGGCTACAGTGAGGAGGAGAAGCTCGCCATCGCCCGCAACTATCTGGTCACCAAACAACAGCATGAGAACGGCCTCGACGACTATCCGGTCGATTTTCCTGATGAGACCCTGCAGCGACTGGTGCGAAACTATACCCGAGAGGCCGGGGTGCGCAACCTTGAGCGCAACATTGCTTCGATCTGCCGCAAGATGGCCAAAAGCATTGCTGAGGGGGGAGAACCAGGGCTTAAAGTCAGTCCGGAGTCGCTGGAAAAACAGCTCGGTCCGCGTCGCTATTTTTCCGATGTGGCTGAGGAAGAAGACCGGGTTGGTGTGGTGACCGGACTGGCCTGGACCGAAGCCGGTGGTGATATCATCTTTGTCGAAGCGACGCACATGGCCGGGCAGGGAGGACTGACTCTGACCGGCAGCCTCGGAGAGGTGATGCAGGAGTCGGCGCGAACCGCGCTCTCTTTTGTGCGGGCTCAGGCTCAACAGTTTGGCCTCGATGCCCAGACCTTTGCCGGGCAGGATATCCATATCCACGTGCCATCCGGCGCCATCCCCAAGGACGGTCCGTCAGCAGGGGTGACCATGGCAGCGGCGCTGATTTCGCTGTTCAGCGGTTGCCCGGTGCGCCGTGATGTGGCGATGACCGGTGAACTAACCCTCACCGGGCGGATTTTGCCGGTGGGTGGGATCAAGGAGAAGGTGCTCGCCGCCCGCCGGGCCGGGGTGACCAGTATTCTGCTCCCCGACAGAAACCGCGAACATCTGGATGAAATTGAGCCGGATTTGCGCCAAGGTCTGCAGATTCATTTTGTCAGTGACCTGCTGGAAATTTGCCGACTGGCCCTGTTGCCAAGCACGGACTAGGCGACCTCAAGGTCTCATCGGCAGACCGGTTTCCCATCCCTCGACCTGACAACCCTGTGTGAACTATAATTTCAACATATCCCGCTGCGTGCTAAAACATCTGAGGAGATCATGAACCGTTACATTGTGATAAAAGGATTGGGTTTCGTGGTTGGCCTGGTGCTCGCCGCTGCTGTCGTCAACGCTGCAGGTCTTGAGGAGAAAGTGGTAGAGCACCGTCTCTCCAACGGTTTGCAGTTGCTGATCGTTGAGCGTCCCGAAACTCCGGTGGTGACCGCCTACATCACCATCGGTGTTGGTGCTGTCGACGAAACCAGTGAAACCCGTGGGGTGGCCCACCTTCTCGAACACATGCTTTTCAAGGGGACCAAGACCCTTGGCACAACCGATTACGCAAAGGAAAAACCGCTCCTTGACCAGATCGAGTTAGTCGGCTCTGAACTCGACCGGCTGAAGATCGACTCCCGGTCTGATCCCGTGCGCGTCAGCCAACTGGAGCAGCAGTTGGCTGAGCTGCAGTCCGAGCACAAGCAGTTTGTGGTCAAGGATGAGTTTTCCAGGATCTACAGTGAAAATGGTGGGGTCGGCTATAATGCGTTCACCAGCAAGGATCTGACCACCTACCTGGTCTCGCTGCCGGCCAACAAGCTGGAACTCTGGGCCCTGGTCGAATCGGACCGGATGAAGAACCCGGTGCTGCGCGAATTCTATACCGAGCGTGATGTGATCCGTGAGGAGCGCCGCCGCTCCTACGAAACCAGCCCGCGCGGCCTGCTCTACGAGACCCTGATTGCCAACGCCTACACCGTTCACCCCTACCGGGATCCAATCATCGGCTG
>PKTY01000298.1 GCA_002869725.1 Desulfuromonas sp.
AAACTGGACATTGCTCTGTGGATCAAGCAAACCACTGCGCCAGAAGGTTTCGACCTCGCGAACCCGTTCTTCAACCGAACCGCCCCTGTCGATCAAGGTGACCTTAACACCGCTCTCGGCCAGCCACTTGGCGGCAAACAGTCCCGCAGGCCCCATACCGACGACCAGAGCACGACATGGTCTGGTGAGACGAGGCAGGACGATGTCCGGTAGCGGAGTCACCGGCTGCAGAGCATTTAACCCCGAGCAGCGCTTGAGAAACAGCCGTTCATCTGCGACCTCGAACTCGACGGTGCAGACCCACTGCAGACGTCCTTTCTGACGGGCATCAAGTGATCGGCGCACCAGGCGCAGGTTTTTCAATGCCGCCGTCTCAACACCCAACAGATCGGCCGCGGCCACAAGCAGTCGATCCTCGCCCTGATTCAGGCTGAGGCGGAGATCTCTGAGACGAAGTGCCATCAGCGCCGCGTTGCCCCTGATATGTTGATGCGTTTCCCGAACAACGGCTCAGACCAGAGGAATTGCCATGTGAAATGTTGTGCCTTGTCCGGTACGGCTATCGACAGAGACCCGCCCCCCATAGTTCTTGATGATTCGCAAGACCACCGACAATCCGAAGCCGGTGCCATTCTCTTTGGTGGTAAAAAAAGGGTCGAAGACACGGCCCAGATTCTCCTCGGGTATCCCTCCGCCGGTATCCTCCACCGAGAACAGCAGTTCCCGGTCGTTCTGATCAACGTTAACGGTAAGCTGCCCACCTTCGCTCATTTCCCAGATGGCATTGGAAAAAAGATTGGAAAAAACCTGACCGAGTTCATCTTCGTCGGCCAGAATCTCCGGAGAATTGCCCGCCATTTTCCTGACAATTTCGATGGACTGAGCCTGGCACTGCCCGCTGAAGTTGGCCAGTGACTGTTCAACAACATCTTCTATATGCAATGAGCGCAGCTGGTAGGAGGAACGCTTGCTGGTTGCCAGCAGTTTGACTAGGATGCCGTCAATGCGCTCGACTTCGGCAATGATCTTTTCGGCATAGGAGAATTTTTCCGGATCCTCCCCCAGATCGGCGCACAAAACCTGAGCAAACAGGCTGATTGAGTTGAGTGGGTTGCGGATTTCGTGGACCATGCCGGCCGACATGTGGCCGAGGGCGGCAAGCTTTTCCGCCTGAAGGATCTCGAGGTGAGCGCGCTCAAGTTCGAGGGTCTTGTCTGCGACGCGCTGTTCTAGCTCCCTATTCCAGACTTCAATCTCTTTAAGCAGACGTTCACGTTCAGCCATCAACTCCTGGTTTCGCAACTCCATATCGCGCAAGCGCAAGACATTTTCGATGCGCTCGACCAGGTTAGCGTTACTGAACGGTTTGAGAATGTAGTCCGCCGCGCCGGCTTTCATCAATTCAACGGCAACTTCCTCGTTCCCCTTGCCGGTAAACATGATCACGTACGTCTTTGGAAAGCGCTGGCGGATCTCCTTAAGCGCCTGCAGACCGTTGATAACCGGCATCATGTAGTCGAGCAGGACCAGCGCGTAGCTGTCTTGGGCAAGCAGTTGATAACCGTCGGTTGCGTTATTGACCGTGGTGACCTCAAATCCCTTACTGGAAAGAACCAGTGAGGTCAGTTCCAGAATCATCCTTTCATCGTCAATAACCAGAATCTTGTCACGCATGGCTGATGCTTTCGCAGAAAGTCATGAAAAAAGCGGACACATTCCAAGGGACCGGCTTTGAAGCAAGCCGCTGCAAATGGTAAAGACAAAAGGGGGCTGACAACAGAACAGCATCAGGTGGGTAGAATACTTGGCAATCAACGATTTGACAAGTGCCAACCGTTCAAACCGGCGATCTCGTACACACAAGAAAAGGCAGCAAGTAGCTGCCTTTCAAGGGTTCAGGTCGGCTGAGAGTCTACTCCTGAATGCGGATGGTCATCACCGGGATCGGAGATTTGCGAACAACCTTCTCAGTGGTGCTGCCGAACAGCATGTGATCGAGACCGGTCCGGCCATGGGTCCCCATCACAATCAGGTCCGCATCGATCTCTTGCCCTTTGCTGATAATTTCCTCATAGGGGATGCCCGGCTCGACATGGGTTTCAAAATGACTAAAATCGCCCAGATGGTCTCTGCAGAACTTCTCCATCATCTTGTGAGCCCCCTGTGCAATCTCTTCCTCAAGCTTGTCGAAAGAGATATGCGGCACGTAAAACCCCCTGAGATCAACCGGTTCGTTGATCACATGAAGAAGCGCCAAGCGGGCATCAAACTGACGGGCCATGGCAAGGGCATACCGGAAAGCATAATCAGAACTCTCCGAAAAGTCGGTTGCAAACAGAATGGTTTTGAATTTCATTTTTCCACCTCCGCAATCTCAGGAGATCTGAGCCAAATGGGTTTCCCGACACGTCCCGGAGAAGACACGTTTTATGATGGCACGCAGTTCATCAAGACGTACCGGCTTGTGAAGATACTCGAAAGCACCGAGATTCATCGCCTCCAAATAGGATTCCACCCCCCCGTAGGCAGTGATCATAATGACATTGATGCTCGGAAAACGGCGACTCAACTCACGAAGAAAGTTGAGTCCATTCATAATCGGCATGTTGATATCACTGATCACCAGATTGACCTTGTTGCTCGCCAGGCAATCGAGAGCCTCGGCACCGTTGGCCGCACTGATCACCTCGAACCCTTCCTGAGCCAGCAACTTGCTCAATCCGATACGTGTGTTCTCTTCATCATCGACAATCAGTATGCGTTTCATCCGCTGGCCCAAGGTCAATCCTCGCGATTAAATTTCGCTTACAAGTCTAGCAGCGGCGTGGCATCTGTCAAGCCGTGGTCTGAGCACAAAGAAAATCACAAAAAACACACAAAATCAGGGGGATAGCTGAGAAGTTATGAAAGGAAAGGGAGGACAAACGGCGAAGCTGCCAACCAGCGTAGTTCACGCCCAGAGGTCAAGCAGTTTTTGCACCAGGAATGAGGATCGCTGCATGGCGACACGACCACACTCAAGAACATCGTCATGACAAATAGGCTGGGAGGAAAGACCCGCGGCCGGGTTGGCGACCAGAGCAACCGCAGCGACTTCCATACCAAGATTACGCGCCATGATCGCTTCCGGAACGACAGACATCGAAACCACATCGGCCCCCAAGCCCCTGAGCATACGCACTTCGGCAGGCGTCTCATAGCTGGGTCCGGGCATTGCCGCCAGAACTCCAAGGTGCAGTCTGCCCCCCTCTTCACCCAGAGCAGTCGATAGAGGTTCGAAAAAACCGGTCCTGTAGAGAGCCCCGAGATCGACAAAAAACTGGCTATTCAAACCGCGTAACGGATTATCACCCAGCAGGTTCAAATGGTCATCGACCAGCATGTAGTCACCAGACGAATAGGCTGAATTGATCCCTCCGGTTGCACAGCACAGCAGTAGGCGGGTACAACCCAACGCCGATGCCAGACGGACCGGGAAGGCCGACTGAAAGGCTGTCAGCCCCTGGTAACAGTGAAAGCGCCCGGCAAAGACCAGCAGGGTTCGCTCTCCCTGCCTGACGATCTGTAGCCGGCCGGGGTGACCCTTGACCTGACGGGTGGGAAAACATGGCCAGTCATGGTAGTTGAACGTGGCGATAACCTGTTGTTGCGAAAAGACTCCGTTCCAACCGGAGCCAAGGACTACCGCCTGGCTGAGGGTGTCGTCGCTACCAATGCGTTGACGGATCGCTGAGAGCAGGGTATGCGCCGAGGAGAGGGGATCAAATTCCCAAGGTTGGACAGTCACACAGGATTCCGCAAGTGAGGAGAAAAGAAGACGGTGATGAACTTGCCACGAGAAAAAACCATTACTGAAGCAGGTCGAGGTATTTTTTTGCCAACCGAGCCGACTCGCTCTCTGGGGCCAGTTTAAGAACCTGGTTAAACGCTGACTTGGCCAGAGCCGATTTGTCGATCCTCATATAGGTTAACCCAAGCCAGTAGTGGCCATCGGCAAAGTTTGGGGCGAGTTGCAGCGAGTGGGTCAACTGCTCGATCGCTTCAGCCGGACGGTTCTGGGCGTAATAGAGTTCACCAAGTCGGAAATAAGATTGAAAATAACGGGGAGCACTATTGACTGCCTTCAAGTAGGCCCGCTCAGCCGCCGGGTAGTCGCTCTGCAAAAATCTTGCAAAACCGGCCCCGGTCCAGGCCACTTCAGGACGATCAAACAGGAGGTTCGTCGCTGCATCCTCGAAATGTCTGGCAGCATCATCATATCTCCCCATGTTCAGGTAGAGAGCGCCCAGGTTATTGTGATATTTCGGTTCGTCACCGCTCAATTCAAGAGCACGTTGAAAATGAACTTCCGACTTGTCATAGGCCTGTTTGCGAAGAAAAGCCTCGGCAAGACCTGCCTGTATTTCCGGATCGTCACCATCAAATCCTTCAGCGAGCATAAACTCGCGCAGAGCATCGGTGGGGTTGTTTTCGTTGAGTGCTGATGCCCCCATCAGATAGTGATACCTGGCATCATTGGCGGGATCCTGCTTTTTGGTTGAAGCACAGGAGACCGCAAGAACAGCAATCAGAACAAGAGACCATCGGTACACCACTGAACCCATCGATTGAAACCTTTCCCTAGGGTCGGCTATAAGGAGACCAGTATTCGCCCGAGATTCTGCCTTAACTCAATGCGACGCTTCTGGATTTCCGCAGGCTTGATGCTCCTGCGCCGGGTTTGCATTCCTGGCCGCTTGGCTCTTAGCGCTTCCACTGCCGCAAGTAGATCATCGACGGAATCATCGACTTCCGGTCCGCTCTCCTGGACAGCAGCAGGGCTGTGAGGGGGCTCGACCGGTACTGTTTTCTCGGTAACAGGCGTGGCTTGAACGACAGCTGTCGCTGCAGGTGGGGGTTGCGAGGGTTGAGGCTTGGCTGCCGGCGGCGGTGTCGGCTTGGCCGGTTCAACCGCTTTTTTGACGGGAGCCGGCTGAGGCGAAGAAGTCGCGGTCTGTTGCCCAACACCCTCCCCCAGAAAGATCGGCAGAGATTCCCAAAGCATTGAACGGTCCTGTTCATCATGCAGGCCCAGGTCCATATCACAGAGCAGAAATCCCATCGACTCGACAAAGCCGAGGCCGCTGTCGAACATTTCATCAGCCCGGTTCTCGGCAACCCTGCTCGGCTGACTGACATAAAACGCCAGCTGCTGGCTTTTCTGCATGTGAAATGCCGCCACTGTGGCAATTTCGGAACCAACCCGGTACTGGCAGAGATAAGCGCACGACTCCTGAACCGGCAGACCGGGAAGAGCCATCTGCACATCACGCATCGACCGGAACAGTTGCACAACATTTGTGACGTCAGTTTCGATTCTTTGTATCGACTTATCCCAGACAAACATCGTCTTTCTCCTGTCAGCCCAGCCCCTCGAACTCGGTCAGGGCTTGAAACTTGCGAAAGCGTTCCTCGATATCCGGCCAGCTGATCTGACGCAAGCGGTTGAGACTGAAATCTTCCACGGTAAAGGACGCCATGACACTACCGAATACCGATGCCTTGCGGATGGTCGACTCGGAGATATTGTCGGTCGAGGCCAGATAGCCCATGAAGCCACCGGCAAAAGTATCACCGGCACCAGTCGGATCGAACACCTCCTCCAGCGGATAGGCTGGCGCAGAGAAAATGCTGTGCTCGCGAAAGACCAGAACCCCGTACTCGCCCCGTTTCACCACCAGGCTGGACGGCCCCATGGCGAGAATCGCCCGGGCGGCCTTAACCAGATTGGCTTCACCGGCCAGCTGCCGGACCTCTGATTCATTGATCAGCAGGATATCGACATGCCCCAGCGTTCTAACCAGAGCCTCTTTCTTTCCCTCGATCCAGAAATTCATGGTATCGCAGGCCACCAGCTTAGGACGCTTGATCTGCTTGAGCACTTCGAGTTGTAGTTCGGGGTCGATATTGGCCAGGAACACGTACTCGGCATCCCGATAATGGGACGGAAGTTCGGGATGGAACGATTCGAAGACGTTAAGGTGCGTCTCCAGAGTGTGTGCTTCGTTAAGGTCGAAGCCGTAGCGACCCTTCCAACGAAAGGTCTGTCCCGGGCGGGTCTGAAGTCCGTCCAGATCGACACCCCGCTGACTCAAAAACTCCTTCGGTTCCTCGGGAAAATCTTCGCCGACCACGGCAACCAGTTTCAGACCGGTAAAAAAACTGGCCGATGTTGAAAAGTAGGTTGCCGATCCGCCGAGGACCTCATCGACCTGACCAAAGGGAGTTTCGACACTGTCAAATGCGACCGACCCAACAACGAGAATATCCATGAGTTTCCTTCATTTATTCAAAATGACACGATTTACGATTTAATCAGATCTGCCCATGAAGCGCAACGTCCGAACAACTCTTTAGGCTCCACCACATTCATGCCGGCAGCACCGCCATGTTCTGATCCCCCCTAAAGGTATCTGCCGATAATCGGCTCGAGGTCTTTGCGGGTCTGTTCCGGGATCATTGATCGATCGGTCATGATCGCATACTTGAGGGTTTCCGCACAGCCACAATCAGCAACCGAGCCAAGCAGGCCGACGGCCTCGCTGATGATGCTGCGCGCCATGGCCACGTTGTTGCGGATGATTTCGAGGATCGCCTCGACCGAGACGTCATCGTGACTGTCGTGCCAGCAATCGTAATCAGTTGCCAAAGCGACCGTAGCATAGCAGATCTCCGCTTCCCTGGCCAGGCGAGCTTCGGGAATGTTGGTCATACCGATCACATCGACACCCCAACTCCGGTAGATATTCGACTCGGCCCGTGTCGAAAAGTTCGGGCCTTCGATGCAGAGGTAAGTGCCCCCTTTGTGTACGGTGGCGCCAGCCTTGCAAGCTGCCTGGTGGAGGATTCCTCCAAGGGCCGGGCAGACAGGGTCGGCAAACTGGACATGGCCGACAATGCCGTTGCCGAAGAAGGTCGACGCACGCTTCCCCTGGGTACGGTCGAAAAACTGGTC
>PKTY01000061.1 GCA_002869725.1 Desulfuromonas sp.
CCAGAGCGGGCGCTGACTGTGCACCGAGGAGCGGATCAGCAGGTCGGCGGTGGTACGCCCGATCCCGCGACGCGGGTAGTTGAGAATCCGCAGCAGGTTGACTTCATCGTAGGGATTGACCAGAAAACGCAGGTAAGCGATCGCATCACGAACTTCCTTGCGATCGAAAAACTGCTGACCGCCGATCAGAACGTAAGGGAGCCTGGCCAGACGCAGCTCCTGTTCAAAAACCATGGTCTGAGCGTTGGTGCGCAGCAGGATCGCATGATCCCGGTATGACATGTCTCGCTGCAGGATGTTGGCCTGAATGCGCTCGATGACAGTCCGGGCCTCATCCTCACCATCGTTGCAGGTCACCAGGGAGACAATCTCGCCGCTTGCGCCGGCAGTCCATAACGCCTTCTCTTTGCGCAGGAGGTTGTGGCGGATCACGCCGTTGGCCGCAGCCAGGATATGTCCGGTGGAACGATAGTTCTGCTCAAGGCGAATCACCCGGGCTCCGGGGAAATGCCGCTCAAAATCGAGGATATTGCCAGAATCGGCACCCCGCCAACCATAGATCGATTGATCGTCATCGCCAACCACGCAGAGGTTGCGCCAGCGCCCGGCAAGCTGTCTGACCAGCTCGAACTGGGCATGGTTGGTGTCCTGATACTCATCGACCATGATGTAGCGAAAGCGCTGCTGATATTGTTCCAGAACATCGGGATGCTCGGCAAACAGGCGCAGAGTCAGGGTCAGCAGGTCATCAAAGTCGAGAGCATTGTAGCTTTTGAGGCACTTCTGATATTCGGGGTAAACTTTGCTTGTCATCGCCGCGACCGGGTCATCCGGACGGTTCACCCGAAAATTGTCGGCAGCGATCAGGCGGTTTTTTGCGTCGGAAATCTTCCAGAGGACCTGGTCGACATTGATCCCGTGCTCGGCATCGACGTTCGCCATCAAGTCGCGCACCAGGTGATGCTGATCGGTCACCCCGTAGATACTGAAATTGCGCTTGTAACCGAGGCACTCGATCTCTGCCCGCAGAATTCTGGCGCACAGTGAATGAAAGGTGGCAACCGTCACCCCCTCACCCTGCCCTGCTTTGACAAGCCTGGCCACCCGCTCACGCATCTCCTTTGCGGCCTTGTTGGTAAAAGTTACCGCCAGAACATTTTGCGGGTCGACTCCCAGCGATGTCACTAGGTGAGCAACACGATGGGTGATGACCCCGGTTTTTCCGGAGCCGGCCCCGGCAAGAAGCAACAGCGGCCCGTCGGTGTGCAGGGCGGCTTGGCGTTGTTGTGGGTTCAGATGATTGAGGTGCATCTCGTGACGTGATGGAAAGTAGACGATGCCGTCTGTGACTCGTTCGCTCTGAGCAGCTGGCGGCATGTAGGGCTGCGATGTGGAGGAACACTAGCCACACCAATCGATCAAGTCAAGCCAATTTCATCCGTGTTCAGCAGCGACTTTTCTCCAAGACAGCAACCAAGTCTTTATGTAAAAATGACGCCTAACAGTCACATGACTTATCAGTAATCTGCAGTGCTAACAACATGCCCACGGGTCAAATTGACCGCCGGGAGTCTTTGCTCGTAACGATTATTGAACCAGCCTGAAAGGTGAGGCCCATGCCAAGTTTCGACGTGGTGTTCAAGGTGGATATGCAGGAGATTGACAATGCCGTCAATCAGGCTCGCAAGGAGATTAATCAGCGCTACGACTTCAAGGGAACGCACAACGAGATCACCCTCGACAAGGAAAGCATCACCATTCTTGGCGCCGACGACTATAAACTCAACGCGGTGGTCGATGTGCTGCGCGGCAAACTCGCCCAACGCAGCGTCTCTCCCACCTGCCTTGACTTCGGCAAAAAAGAGCCGGCTTCCCACGGTGCCATGCGCCAGAGCATCAACCTGTTACAGGGGATCGATAAGGAACGCGGCAAGGAGATCGTCAAGGCGATCAAAGAGAGCAAGCTGAAAGTCCAGGCCCAGATCATGGATGATCAGGTACGCGTCACCAGCAAAAAGATCGATGACCTGCAGCAGGTTATTCAACTCCTCAAGGGGAAGGACTTTGGCATTGATCTGCAGTTCGTCAATATGCGTAGCTGATCGTACGCACTCCATTGTGGGAGAGGGTTGGGGTGAAGGGTAAAGAATAGCCCCCAACCGTGCGCCAGTTTACCTCGCTAGCAGCTCGTCGATCATGCAGAAACCACTGTCATGGATACCATGGTCACGGTCCAAGTACATGTTGGCAATGATGGAACCGAAGTTCTGGGCAACAATCCGCCGCTTGAGTTTGAGTGTCGGAGTGACCTCACCCCGTTCGCTGGAAAAATCCCGTGACAACAGGGTAAACCGCTTGACCTGATTGAAGCTGGGGAGGTCCTTCTGTAACGCATCGACCCGGCGGCGAACAAATTCAAGAATCTGCGGATGAGAGACCAGGTCACAGTGGTTCAAGTAATTGATCCTCTGACTATGCGCGTAGGCTTCTAACGTTTCGAAGTTGGGAACGATCAGTGCGGTCAAAAACGGCTTGCGATCGCCGAAGATGATCGCATTTGACAGGTAGCGATCCCCTTTAAGTCGATGTTCAAGTTGCTGGGGGGCGATATTTTCGCCGGCAGCGGTGATGATCAGATCCTTTTTGCGGTCAGTGATCCGCAGAAAGCCCTGCTCATCGAGTTCCCCGATGTCGCCGGTTTTGAGCCATCCATCGACAAAGGTCTCGGCGCTTCTGTCCGGAAGCTGCCAGTACCCTTCGGAAATGGTTGGCCCCTTGAGCAGGATTTCACCATCAGGGGCTATGCGAATGCAGGTGCCGGGAAATGCCATTCCGACCGTTCCGATCCGAAACTGGCCGGGATTATTGGCAGCAATCCCTGAAGTGCTTTCGGTCAGACCGTACCCCTCGTAAACCGGGATATCTGCAGCAAAGAAAAACTCGGCAACTTCGCGCATCAGAGGCGCACCTCCAGAGATAAAGTAGCGCAGCCTGCCGCCGAGGCGTTGGTGCAACTTGGAGAAGGCGATAGGCCGGGCCAGCCTGATCGCTGCGCGCAGGAAGAGGCTTGGTTCACGGCCGGCCATCACCGCTTCGGTAAATGCCTGGCCTATTTCGAGGGCACCGAAAAAGACCTGTTGTTTCAACCAGGAACTCCGCCTTACCTGTTCCATAATCCGTTCGTACATTTTCTCATAAAGGCGGGGCACGCTGATCACAATGGTCGGCCTGATTTCGGCAAGGTTGGCAGGAACGGTGTCGATACTTTCTGCATAGGCGATCAGGGCCTGACGATTGAGCATCAGATAGTAGCCATCGATGCGTTCAAAAACATGGGACAACGGCAGAAATGAAAGACAGGAATCGTTCGGTCCGATATCGAAGACCTTGGCGGCATCTTCGACACTGGCCAGGATGTTGGCATGGGTCAGAATGACCCCCTTATGACGGCCGGTGGTGCCAGACGTATAGACCAGGGAGGCGATATCGCTGCTACAAACTGCGCCAAGTCTCGAATCGAGCTCTGCAAGGTCTGTTTGATCGGCCAAGGCGAGAAATTCATCAAAACCGACAAAGCGTTCATCGGGTGGCGGACCATGGAAGAGGATCACCCGTTCGAGGGTGGAAAGCTGCTCAAGGCGACTCACCAGGTCACGATCAGTAAATGGAGAGTGCATAAAGAGAAAACGGCAACCGGAATCCTCAAGGATCTCGAGGAGGTTTTCTACGGTTTCGGTCTGATAGACCGGGACAACAATGCCGCCGGCCACCATCACCCCCTGGTCAGCGTAGACCCATTTTGGCGCGTTCGGGGCCATGATAGCGACCCGCTCCCCCGGCTCCAGACCGAGAGCCATCAGGGCTGCGGCAAACTTCCGGATGTTGAGCTCAAGGTCGCGCCAGCTGATGTCTCGGTAAGTTCCGGACAGTTTGAAGCGCAAAGCAGGACGTCCAGGGTCAATCTGCGCTTTTTCGAGAATCATGGCAGGGACTGTGTGAGTCATGGCTCTTGCCCCCTTGGTTGGTGGAAGTTCAGCAGGCCTCAAATATACCGGCAGCCCCCATGCCGCCACCGATGCACATGGTGACCATGCCGTAACGGACCTGACGACGGCGCATCTCAGTCAACAGGGTCGCCGTCAGTTTGGCGCCGGTGGCCCCCAAGGGGTGGCCGAGGGCGATCGCCCCGCCGTTGACATTGACCAGATCTTCATTGCAATCGAGATCACGCATCACAGCGAGGGCCTGCACAGAAAACGCTTCGTTGAGTTCGATCAAACCGAGATCTTTCTGAGCAATTCCGGCTTTCTTCAGGGCCACAGGGACTGCCTCGACCGGGCCGATTCCCATGATTTCAGGGGCGACCCCGCGAATGGCAAACGAGGCAAATCGGGCCAGAGGAGGATATGAAAGTCGCTTCAAAAAGGTTTCCGAAACGATGATGGCTGCAGCAGCACCGTCCGTCGTCTGCGAACTGTTTCCGGCTGTAACCGTCCCACCCCGGCGAAAGACCGGCTGGAGTTTGGCAAGAGTCAGGATGGTGGTCTCTGGCCGAACCCCTTCATCACGATCAACAACCACACCCTGCATCCCCGTAGCGCAGACCGGGACGATCTCGCCGGCGAAGCGACCTTGTGCCTGGGCGGTAGCCGCCAAATGGTGGCTGCGCACTGCAAAGCGATCCTGATCTTCACGGTCAATGCCATATCGGTCTGCGAGATTCTCGGCCGTAATCCCCATGGCAGCGTAACTCTCCGGCCAGTCGCTGACCAGCTGCGGATTGGCACTGAACTTGTGCCCTCCCATCGGGATCATGCTCATCGACTCGGTACCACCGGCAATGATGCAGTCCGCCTGACCGGCCAAAATCCGCTCTGCAGCAAGGACGATCGCCTGGAGACCCGAGGAGCAGAAGCGGTTGATAGTCATGGCCGGCACCTCAACGGGTACGCCAGCGCGCAGAGCGGCGATTCGCGCCACATTCATCCCCTGCTCTGCTTCGGGGAAGGCGCAGCCCATGATCACATCATCGAGCAGAGCTGGATCGATATCACTCTCTTCAATGAGGCTACGGATCACCGTTGCAGCAAGGTCATCCGGACGCACGTTTCGCAATTGGCCGCGCGGCGCTTTTCCTCCCGGAGTTCGTTTGACGTTGAGAATATATGCAGTAGACATGGTGATCTCCCTGGGCTCAGTTGCGCAGCGGTTTGCCGGTCTTGAGCATATGCTCGATACGCTGCGCGGTTTCGGGGTTGCCGACCAGGCTCAAAAAGCCTTCTCGCTCCAACTCGAGAAGACGCTCCTCGCTGACCGGTGTTCCCGACGCGACATCACCACCGCATAGGACTGAGGCAATGGTGTTGCCGATGACCCTGTCATAGCCGGAGATGAAACCTCCCTGCTGCAGATTCCACAAACGGCTGCTCATTGAAGCGGACAGACTGTGACCGGGAGCTTTCAGGTCAGTGCGAGGTATTGGTGGCCGGTAGTTGACCGCCAGAGCCAGAGCTTTTTGCTTGGCATCACCTAACAGTCGAGCCCGGCTCATGGTGATACTGTCGCCGTGGCGCAGGTAGCCAAGGCCGAACAACTCTTCGGCGGAGGTCGAGACCCTGGCCATGCCGATATTCTCAAAAGTTTGGTAAAGATAGGGCGACACATCGGCTCCAAGTCGTTCTGCTTCAAGAATCGCCCGCAGCGACAGCTCCTTGCATCCACCCCCGGCCGGAAGGATGCCGACCCCAACTTCGACCAACCCCATGTACGTTTCGGCGTAAGCAACGATGGCGTCGGCGTGCAGACAGAATTCACAGGCTCCACCAAGAGTCAGGTTGAAGGGAGCAGCCACGACCGGGATGCGGGCATATTTGAGAGCCATCGAGGCTTTCTGAAAAAGGCGGACCACCTGGTCAACCTTGTCAAACTTTTGAGCAGCCAGGGCCATGGCAAGAACCCCAAGATTGGCCCCTGCCGAAAAAACCTGGCCCTGGTTGCCGATGACCAGGGCGATCCCCTGCTCCTCAGTGGTGCGCACCGCTTTCAGAAGCATTTCAAGAAGGTCCGGTCCGATACTGTTCATCTTGGAGTGAAATTCGAGACAGAAGACTCCGTCACCAAGATCGACAAGTGACGCCTCCCGATTGGTAGCCAGAGGAGGAGAGACCGAAGACAGCAGAGCCAGGTCGATCTCTCCGGCTGCCAATGGAAGTCGACGATAAGCGGCCCCGGGAATAGGGTCGAGGGCCTCCTTCTGCCCGTTAGCAATCCGGTAGAATTGATCGATCTCTCGCAACGGTGCAGGCACTTCGACACCATCCTCCTCAACCCGCCGAATGAACCGTTGGACACCGATGGCCTCAAGCATTTCGAAGGGACCGAGTTCCCAGTTGAACCCCCAGCGCATGGCCCGATCGACCTGCTCAATCCCTTCGGCAATCTCCGGGATGCGGTTGACAGCATAAAGCAAAGTGTCACGCAGGGTCGTCCAGGCAAACCGGGCTCCGGGGTCGTCACATCCAAGGACTGTCCTCAGGCGTTCACCGGGATCATCGATTTTCCTGGCAGCAGCCAGACAGGGGAAATCTGCTTTTACCGGCGAACGATAGTTCAGTGACACACAGTCGAGAACCTGACGTTCTGCTCTACCCTCCCCTTTCAACCTGCGATAAAAACCAGACTCGGACTTATCGCCAAGCAGCCCCTTCTCAACCATCGTCGACAGATAGCCGGGGAGTTCAAATGTCGACCGTTGCTCGTCTCCGGTCAGCGCTCTGAAGCTGTGGTTGGCGACCTTGACCAGAGTATCGATGCCAACCATATCGGCGGTGCGAAACACGGCGCTGCGAGGCCGGCAGGTCGCCTTCCCACACAAAGCGTCAACCTCCTCAATCATCAAACCATGCTCGTCCATACCATGCATGGCGCGCAACAAAGCAAACAGACCGATGCGGTTACCGACAAAGTTCGGCG
>PKTY01000063.1 GCA_002869725.1 Desulfuromonas sp.
ATCCGGGCCTCGGCCCAGATGGTTTCGTATGAACTGGCGGCGGGTCTGTCCATTGTTGCGGTGTTCATGCTCAGTGGTTCCCTCAGCCTGCGTGAAATCGTCGCGATGCAGTCCGAGCCGCTGTGGGGTGTCTGTTCGTTCATACCCAACTGGTATGTGTTCAGCCAGCCTCTGGCGTTCTTCCTGTTCGTCATAACCGGACTGGCGGAGATCAACCGCACACCATTCGACATGCCCGAGGCGGAGAGCGAACTGGTCTCAGGATTCTGTACTGAATACTCTTCCATGAAATATGCACTGTTCTTCATGGCTGAATATGCCAACATGATCGTGGTGTCGGCGATCGCTGCGACTCTGTTCCTGGGAGGCTGGTATGGACCGCTCCCCAGCTCGCTTGGTGTATTCAACCTGCTCGGCAAGATCTTTGCCTTCATGTTCTTCTTTATCTGGCTACGCGCAACCCTGCCGCGCGTTCGTTACGATCAGCTGATGCGCATGGGCTGGAAAGTGCTGTTGCCGCTGGCCTTGGCCAATGTTTTTATCACCGGGCTGGTGGTCGTCATTCTGCAATAACCGGGATTCAATTTTTAAGGAATAAAGGATAGACCCATGTTCAAAGCGATTGCCAAAGGTCTGAGCATCACCTTCAAGCATATGCTGCCGGGGCATTCGACAACCGTGCAGTATCCGTCGGTCAAACTGCAGGTATCGGATCGTTTTCGCGGACTGCATCGTCTCGTTCCCACCCAGGATCGTGAGAAGTGCGTAGCCTGCTATCTGTGCCCGACAGTCTGTCCGGCCAAGTGCATCACGGTCGAATCGGCCGAGAACGACAAGGGCGAGAAATATCCGAAGGTTTACAAGATCGACCTGCTGCGCTGCATATTCTGCGGATACTGCGTGGAGGCCTGTCCTGTTGAAGCCTTGGAGATGACGGGCGCGTACGAATTGGCCAACTTCAAGCGGGATGACTTTGAATTTACCAAGGAGCGGCTACTCAAGTAAGCCAAGAGGAGCGAAGAACCCATGGAGATACTGTTTTTCTATTTAGTCGCATTGGTAGCCCTGGTTTCCGGGTTTCTGGTCATCCGTTGCCAGAGCCCTGTGAACAGCGCGCTGGGTCTGGTCAACACATTCTTCTGCCTGGCGATTTTCTATGTGATGCTGCATGCGCCCTTTATGGCTGCGGTTCAGATCATGGTCTACGCCGGTGCCATTATGGTGCTCATACTGTTCGTCATCATGCTGCTCAACCTCGGAGTTGAAGCCCGTCAAAGTTATATGCGTGGCGTCGCCTGGTCGAGTATTGGAAGCCTCTTGATCCTGCTTAACGCCATGATCTTCCTTAAGCGTGGTCGGGTAACGGGGGCGACGGGTGACATCACCGAGTTCACTGTGCAGAACTACGGTCATACTGAGTTGATCGGCAAGACCATGTTCACCGAATTCCTGCTGCCATTTGAGATCGCCTCTATCTTGCTTCTGGTGGCGATAGTGGGTGCAGTGGTTCTGGCTAAAAAAGAAGTCTGAGCCTAGAGACTCAGGGCAACAGGAGAGATAACGATGATAGGTGTTTATCACTACATGACAGTTGCAGCAATTTTGTTTGCCATGGGAACCTACGGGGTTCTGACCCGGCGCAATGCAATCGTCATCTTTATGTGCATCGAATTGATGCTGAATTCGGTCAACCTGACTTTTATTGCGCTGTCAAATCATTTGCAGAGCATGGATGGACAGATTTTTGTGTTCTTTGTCATGACCGTTGCCGCTGCCGAAGCCGCAGTGGGGCTAGCCCTGATGATCTCATTTTTCAGGAACCGCGAGTCGATTGACGTCGATCATATCAACATGCTGAAGCTGTAGGCGGACTCCAGGCCCGCTCGATGCAACGAGGCTTACTTCGTCCGGAGGAGAAATAGATGTACGACAAACTGTGGCTCATTCCCCTGTTCCCGCTGATCGGGTCGATCATCAACGGGTTGCTCGGCAAGCGGTTTATCAAGAACGAGAAGATCATCGGTGCCATCGGCACTGGTGCGATATTCCTTTCGTTCCTGGTTACCTGCAGGTATTTCTTTCAACTGCTTGGCGACACTGAAAAGATCCACCAGCAGGTCGTAGCATCCTGGATGTCTGTTGGCAAACTGCAGGTCGACTGGGGCTTTTTGTTCGATCCTCTTTCCGCCCTGATGCTGATGGTCATTTGTGGAGTCGGGTCTTTGATTCATCTCTACTCCATCGGATACATGCATGGAGAAGAGGGCTTCTACCGCTATTTCAGCTATCTGAACCTGTTTGTTTTCTCCATGATCATGCTGGTGCTTGGGAACAATGCCCTGGTCATGTTCATCGGCTGGGAAGGTGTCGGTCTCTGCTCCTACCTGCTGATCGGCTACTACTTCGAGAAGAAGAGCGCCGGTGATGCCGCCAAGAAGGCGTTCGTCATGAACCGTGTTGGTGACTTCGGTTTCCTGCTAGGACTGTTTACCATCTTCTGGACTCTCGGCAGCCACGGAGTCTGGACGGTAAATTTTGTGGAAATCGCAGAAAACGGGCATTTGCTGGGGGCAGGCAGCCTGGTGGTAACCGCTGCGACCCTCTGCTTCTTCCTCGGAGCGACCGGCAAATCAGCGCAGATCCCGCTCTACACATGGCTTCCTGATGCCATGGAGGGCCCGACCCCTGTCTCAGCGTTGATCCATGCTGCCACCATGGTCACCGCAGGTGTCTACATGATCGGCCGGATGAATGTACTGTTTGCCATGAGTCCGGTTACCATGGCGGTCATCGCTATAATTGGAGCGCTGACTGCGATTTTTGCAGCCAGCATCGGATTTGCTCAGAACGATATCAAGCGCGTTCTTGCCTATTCGACAGTTTCTCAGCTTGGTTTCATGTTTGTTGCCATGGGAGTGGGGGCGTTTACTGCGGGTATCTTCCACCTGATGACCCATGCTTTCTTCAAGGCATGCCTGTTTCTTGGGTCCGGTTCGGTTATCCATGCCATGCACCATGCTCTTCATCATGCCCATCTTGATGATGATCCACAGGATATGCGCAATATGGGTGGGTTGCGTAAGCACATGCCTGTGACTTGGGCGACGTTCGGAATATCCTGCCTGGCGATCGCTGGACTGCCATTCTTTTCGGGATTTTTCTCGAAAGATGAAATTCTGTGGTGGGCATTCGCTTCAACGCGAGGCAGCAAGATAGTTTGGGCCATTGCGGCAATAGCGGCCTGCATGACGGCATTCTACATGTTCCGCTGCCTCTACATGACCTTCTATGGCGAGCAGAGAACGAACCCCAAAGCGAAGGATCACGTGCATGAATCGCCTTGGGTTATCACTCTTCCGCTTGTTGTTTTGGCTGGTTTGGCTACCGTTGGCGGTTTTGTCGGCATTCCTCATGCGATCGATATTGCTCACATTGGTAACAAGCTTGATCAATTTCTTTCCCCGGTTTTTCATCATGCACAGCAGATCTATCAGATCGAGGCTCACGGGTCAGCTAGCACTGAAATCATGCTGATGGTGCTTTCGGTGGTCATTGCTCTGGTTGGAATTTTCGCGGCGACTGTCATGTACCTCAAGAAGACGGAAATCCCCGGCCAGTTTACGGCCAAATTTTCCCGGTTACACCGCGCGGTGTTCAACAAGTGGTATATCGATGAACTCTACGATGCCATGTTTGTCAACACCACAAAGCAGTTTGGACAACTGTGCTGGAAAATTTTTGATGTGCGCATCGTCGATGGCATTGTCAATGGCGTGGCCAAGATTGTTGTCGGCATTTCTGCCGGGATGCGTCATACCCAAACCGGACTGTTCCAGAACTATGCTGTGGCAATGGTCTTCGGTACGGTGGTCATCGTGGCCATCTTTATTTTCAACTAGACTGACTGTTACGTTTAAAGAGTTGCAATAAGGAGCTAAGGACCCATGACTGACCATCTTCTCAGTATGATGACCTTTCTGCCGCTGGTCGGGATGCTGATTGTCCTCTTCCTGCCACGGGAGGCCGACCGCTTGATCAAGTCAGTGACATTGATCGTAACGATCATCGCCTTTCTGATCAGCCTGCCGCTGGCCTTCGATGATGTCTTTCTGAATTCATCGGCAATGCACTACAAGGAGTTTGCCGAATGGATCAGCGTCGGCAAGTACTTCCAGATGAACTACAATGTCGGTATTGATGGAATCAGCCTGTGGCTGGTGCTGTTAACGACTTTCATCATGCCGATCGCGGTTCTGTCGACCTGGAACGCGGTTGAGAAGAATACCAAGGGTTTCATGGCTCTGCTTCTGTTGCTGGAAACAGGTATGCTTGGTGCGTTCATCTCTCTCGACCTGTTTCTGTTCTACATCTTCTGGGAACTGATGCTGATCCCGATGTATTTCCTGATCGGAATCTGGGGGGGCAAGAACCGCATCTATGCAGCGGTCAAGTTTTTCATCTTTACGGCCGTCGGCTCCTTGCTGATGCTGGTGGCGATCCTTTACGTCTATTACTATGCCCTTCAGGCAGGAGTTGGTTTTGGTAACGGGTTCAGTTTTGCCCATTTCTATCAGCTTAATATTCCGGTTGCTGCACAGATGTGGCTGTTCGCAGCCTTTGCGTTCAGTTTTGCCATCAAAGTCCCAATGTTCCCTGTCCACACCTGGTTGCCGGATGCACATACCGAAGCGCCAACGGCCGGTTCGGTGATACTGGCCGCAATTCTACTCAAGATGGGAACTTATGGGTATGTGAGGTTTGCCATTCCGCTGTTCCCGGTGGCTACCATGAAGTTTACACCGTTGCTGGCGACCCTGGCGGTCATCGGTATCATCTATGGGGCTCTGGTTGCGATGGTCCAGGATGATGTCAAGAAGCTGGTTGCTTATTCATCTGTTTCGCATCTCGGCTTTGTCATGCTCGGTGTGTTTGCCATGAACCTGCAGGGAATGGCCGGTGGTATGCTGCAGATGATCAATCACGGTATATCGACCGGAGCACTGTTCCTTATCGTCGGGTTCATTTATGAACGACGCCATACCCGTCTGATTGTCGACTTCGGAGGTCTCTCCAAGGTGATGCCGGTTTTCGCTACGATCTTTTTGATTGTCACCTTCTCCTCTATTGGTTTGCCTGGAACCAACGGTTTCGTCGGTGAGTTCTTGATTCTGGTTGGTGCCTTTGAAAGCGGTCTCCGCTGGTACACGGTTTTCGCCACAACCGGTGTTATCCTCGCTGCTGTCTACATGCTCTGGATGTTCCAGAGAGTCATGATGGGCAAGATAACCAATCCTAAAAATGCCGATCTCAAGGACTTGTCGGTTCGTGAGGTCGTCCTGATGATGCCGCTGCTCCTGTTCATTTTCTGGATCGGTTTCTATCCGAACACCTTCCTGTCGAAAATGAATCCGAGCCTGGATAACCTGATCAATCAGGTCAAAGGTAAGCAGCAAGTCGCCCTGCTGGCTGAGCAGCAGTTGGATGATTCGGTGACCAAGCTGTCGATAAACGAACTAAAGTAGACTTCATAAGCATCTGAGGAGCATTCCATGGAAAACCTGGTGCAAATCGCCCTGCAGAATGTCAACCTGTGGGCCATCATGCCATCTCTGATCCTGACCTGCTTTGGCATGGGATTGTTGCTGATCAACGTTTTTCTGCCGCGTGGTACGACTCGGCACGCGCTTTGGATCAGCCTGATCGGTCTTGCAGTGACCGGCCTGTTCGTGTTCAAAGGCTGGGGTCATCCGCAGTACGGTTTCAATGATGCAGTGGCGCTCGACAACTTTGCCGCTTTCTTCAACCTTACATTTTTGGTTGCAGCCGGTCTGACGATTTTGATGTCAGATGAGTATCTGCACCGAGAGGGTTACCCGGTCAGTGAATACTATCCACTGATTCTTCTGACCACAGCCGGGGCCATGTGGATGGCCTCGGGAACCGATATGATGACCATCTTCCTCGGGCTCGAGGTGATGTCGGTCAGTCTCTACGTGCTGGCGGGTTTTTTCCGTGGTCAGCTACGCTCCAATGAAGCCGGACTCAAATATTTCCTGCTTGGCGCATTTTCAACCGGTTTCCTGCTTTACGGTATTGCCCTTATTTACGGGGCTACAGGGACGACCAAGCTCACTGAAATCGGAATCTACCTCAACGCCCACGCATCACTGATTTCCAACCCGATGACGCTGGCCGGACTGGGATTGCTTTCTATCGGTTTTCTTTTCAAGATTGCCGCAGCTCCCTTTCATATGTGGACTCCAGACGTCTATGAAGGAGCGCCGACACCCATCACTGCATTCATGAGTGCCGGACCGAAAGCTGCTGCGTTTGCTGCCTTTATGCGGATCCTGGAGTACAGTTTTTTCAGTCTCAAGCCTGAATGGACCGCCATGCTATGGGTGCTGGCTGTGTTGACCATGATTGTCGGAAACGTGATCGCGATCAGCCAGACCAATGTCAAGCGCATGCTGGCTTACTCATCGATCGCTCACGCTGGATACGCCCTGGTCGGCATGGTCGCCGCAAATGAAATCGGTTATTCCGGCCTATTGTTCTATATGCTTGCCTATTCCTTCATGAATATCGGCGCCTTTGCTGTCCTTGTTCTAGCAGGCAAGAAGGGTGAGGACAACCTGACCCTTGATGGTCTCTCCGGGTTTGGTTACAAGCGGCCGTTCCTGGGCGTGGCGATGACAATTTTCCTCTTTTCTCTGATGGGACTCCCCCCGACAGCCGGATTCGCCGGTAAGTTCTATATTTTCGCTGGCGCGATCAAAGCGGGTTATGTCTGGCTGGCTGTCATCGGTGTGCTCAATTCAGCCGTTTCGCTCTACTACTATCTGCGGGTGATGGTCTACATGTACTTCCGTGACCCGGTAGAGGATTTTTCGTGGGTCGCCATGCCGGTCAGTGTGGTGGTCAGTATCGTGACTGCCATTGCCGGATGTCTTTATCTGGGTATCG
>PKTY01000179.1 GCA_002869725.1 Desulfuromonas sp.
CTACCTGGAGGCTGAGGATGGCCTGGAAGCGTTCAAGACTCTGCTTGGTAATCCTGTCGATGTGGTGCTCTGCGACCTGGAGATGCCGGGGATGGATGGTCTCAAGTTCCTCGGAATGCGCAACTCACGGCCGGAGCTTATGCATATCCCGGTGATCCTGCTGACCGGAAGCGAGTCGCGGGAGCAGAAGGTCAAGGGGCTTGAGCAGGGGGCCAGCGACTATGTGGTCAAGCCTTTCGACTCCGAGGAGTTGATTGCCAGAGTTCGGGTTCAGTTGAAGCTCAAAAGACTGCAGGACGACCTCAAAGCGCAGAACCTCAAACTGGAGAAACTCTCCAATATCGATCCATTGACCGAGATCGCCAACCGCCGTGCCCTGATGCGGGCTCTGGAGAGCGAGTCCCAGCGCAGTGAGCGGCGGGGCCATCCCCTTTCTCTGCTGATGGTCGATATCGATCATTTCAAAAAGATCAACGACCGCTTCGGTCACCAGCAGGGGGACCTGGTCCTCAAGGCGGTTGCCGGGGCCATCAACGATGGCCTGCGCGACTACGACCTTGCGGCCCGCTTCGGCGGCGAGGAATTCACCCTGATGCTACCGGAGACCGATCTGGCCCGAGCCGCCCAGGTTGCCGAGAGAGTCCGCGCTAAGATTGCCGGTCTGCGTCTCGGCGGCAGGCTTGGCAGTTTGCAGGTGACAGTCAGCCTCGGGGTTGCCAGCCGGCCGAGCCCAGACATCCAGAACGTCGACGACCTGATCCGGATTGCCGACGATGCCCTGTATGAAGCCAAGCAGGAGGGGCGTAACCGGGTGGTCGTCGCTTCAAGCAGTTAAGCCCCACCATTGTGGATGATCATTTGTCCATAATCATCTTCCTAAAGTTCGCGATTTTGACGTCCCTGAAAAGCTTCTTTTTGTCGTGCAGATATCGTCATGCCAGGCCAGGGTGTACGCTTTGACTCTTCCTTGACAAGGGTTCGGCTTTGTTTGGAAGACCCTAGACCGAAATGAGACTATGCCTTTCGTGCTTAAGGGGAGAAGTCATTTCAAGGCATGTTCTCCGACCTGAAGGCTGGGCAGGGCCAGATCAAAGAAGTCTCCCTTCAGGGTGCAGTCAGCATTCTAAGTGGTCTCATTTTGAGAGATCAGTTGCCACCGAACTTTCATGTTAAATTTCGTCGACAGCGCTTAATACTTCAATAGGAGGGTTGTAGCCGATTTTCTTTGCTGTTTCCATGTTGATGGCAAATTTTGGTGGATTTTCAAATATCTGGTTTATTTGTCTTGGTTTGGCGCCATTAAATATTTTAGCCATGGTTGTTGCGTAAAAAGTTCCGATACCTGAGAAATCTCGAACAGACACACTTAATAGGGTCCCATGTTTTACCTCATCAGATAATCCCTGCGAAAAAGATGGGACTTTATACTTGTTGAGCGGGGCAAGAATATTCGGCAGGTTTGAAAGTGACACTCCTGGATGGCGAGCAATAAAGGCGGCATCAATTTTTGGGGCGAGCTCCAGATAACATTGGCTGATATTTTTTTCTGACTGTTCTTGAGAGAGTTCGCTGAAACCCGCATAACATGTGACGAGTTCAAAACCCAGCTGGTCACTCATCTTTTCAATGTTACCGATGGCACCAATTGCCCTTCCTTCTTCTGTGTTTTCAAATGCGACCCCTAGCTTCTTGAATTTAAAGAAATCATAAAAAATCCTGACCTGGCGTTCGTGTCGATCCGGATCAATTTTGGCATGGATATGGTCATATCCTGAATCCTTAGCACTTTTAATGATTTTCCCCTCAATGGGGTCGGTCGTGGACGCAACGAGAGTGGGGGTGTGGTGCTGATTGTTGGCCAAGTCCTGCCCGGCCCAAGTTCCCATTGCAACGATCAAATCGAGATCATTTTTCGTATAAAGGCGGTCAATCAGTTCAGCTTTTACAAGGGGTCGTTGTTTTTTGTCCCAGTTCGCACTGTAGTGCGCATCGGGCCGAAACTCAAGGTAGTCACTTTCTATTTTCGAAGCCATCCATGCCCAGAGTTTATCCGTATCCATATCGTTTTCCTGGGGGGGAACCGTTTGTCTTTCTATCCACCCCAACCCCATCAATCCTTCAACAATGGCAACGAGAGACTTTTGGTATGACTTATAACTGCCCCCCTGGATGTATCCGATGCGCCACTTCTTGCCGTTATTTGTTGTCGGAGAAATGGAGAAGTCCCTGGTTGTCTCTGGTTGCTCAATGGCCCTGAAGATTTGGTCGGCGGCTACCAGGACTTCCGCTGAGGGTGTGTAGCCAATACGGCTTGCTGTTTCAAGGTTCAGTACGAGCCTTGCCGGATCTTCAAAAATCATTGGCAGGTCGCCTGCCTTTGCACCGTTAAAAATCTTCCCTGCTGCCTTGGCATGAAACTCTGCAACCTCCTTGAACTTGGAGTTGTCAATCCCCATGAGTGCACCGAATTTGACTATCTCAACGCCAGGCTGTGAAAAAGTTGGAATCCTTTTGGCGAACAAAGGTGCCATCAGTTTCGGCATGTTCTCTTCGTTGACCCCTGTTTGGTTGGTTATATAGAACGCATCGACCTTTTCAGCCAGATCCTGGTAGCATTTACTGACACTGGCGTTTGCTAAGTGAATGTCAGGAGTATTGTTTAGGGTAAAGCATTCAACGATCTCAAAGCCCCGCTCCTGTGCCACCTTCCGAATATCGTCGATTGCCGAATAGACTCTCCCGTCCGGGCTGTCTTCGTAGGCAACGCCGAGTTTCTGGAACCCGACCTGATCGTGGAACAGCCGAACTTGCCGTTCATACCGAAAAGGGTCTGTTCGTGCGTGCAGGTTGCTGATACCCGAATATTGAGCACCCTTGACAATGTTCGCTTTAACCGGCTCACTTGACGAAAAAACCATAGTTGGTACCTGGTTCCTTTCGTTCGCAAGATCTTGTCCAGCCCAGGTCCCCATAGCAATCATAAAATCAAAATCCGGATTTTTGACCAGGCGGTTCAAAATGGTTTGCCTCGTTTCCGGTCGCAGCGTTTTGTTCCATTCGCTGCTGTAGAACCCGTCTTTAACGAAAACGAGATAGTCGCTTTTGGTGTGAGCCACAAGCCATTCCCATACCTCTCTAGAATTATTCATGATTGAGAACTCAGGGAAACGTGGATCTTCTAGCCATCCTAACTTGACCAGACCATTGATGAAGGAGACAAGGCTTTGGTGATAGTTACGATATGGCCCTCCCTCAAGGTAGCCGATACGAATTTTCGGGGCCTGCTGAAACTGAGGAAACTCCGAGAAATCTTTCGCCTCAGCACCAAAGACGCTGAGCAGGGTTATGCAGCAAAATAAGAATGTTACAGCTCCGGATCTGAAGGGGTGCAGCGGCATGAGTCTCTCCGGTATTACGCGATGGCAACTTCAAGATGCCGAATAGCGTGGGTTCAATAACGCAAGTAATGACGGTCTGACATGAATCAAGTTCTTCAATATATAGGGAGCCCTTTTTATCTTCAAGGACGTTGTGTTTGTGAGCTGAAGACCAAAGAAACCTTGATTTTTCTCCTGCTAAACATCGACAAAGGTCTTGTTTAGCGAGTAAACTTCCCAGCTAGGTCTGGACGACAAACATGTCATGGAAGAAGCAACCTCGGGCGCCCGTAAGTCTCAGGGGGTTCAATCTGAAACACTTGCGTTGTCGGACAGGGGCAGAGGACGGCAGTTGCCAGAAATGAGCTTGTTAGAAGCCAGGATTGATGAATGAAAAGCGTTAAGCTAAAAGCATTTCTAGGTGTTCTTGTTATTTTAAGCCTGAGTTCCGCTGTTATCTATTTTTGGGGTAGTCGTGAAGTGGCTTCTTCTTTGGTTAAGGTAGAGGAAGCGTCTATTGTCAATATCTTCAGGTTGTTAAATCAGAATGTTAAAGAGACACAGGATCAAATATTAAGCGAAAATATTTCTTCTGTTGAAGATTACAAAGATAGGCTAGTCAGAAATGCAGATATGGTGGGTTCCATTTTCGAACAGATAGGTAAAGCCTTGCCAGATAAGGGGGATGCTCAAAGGCAGGCTCTCGACTGGATTGATCAAGCGAGGAGCATTTCGCAGGTTGATTGGCGGATCGCTCAACGTTCAGGCCTGTATATTAGCCACACAGAATCACAATATATCGGCTCTTCGGCCTTGGATATTGTGGATCTCTTCGGACGCCCTGTGGTGAATAAAATTACCTCCAGTCAATCGGAGAATCATTCAGAATTTGTTGTTTTCGACGCACTTAAAACAAAACAAAATAAGATGCTTGGATACCTGTATTATTATCCTTCCTGGGAGTGGGTTTTCGTACAGATTGTCGATTTAAATGATCTAGAAGTGTCAGCAGAACACAGGCAGGCTCAAATTCTGGATAAGCTTCAATCTAGCTTTGATCAGATCCGCTTGCCAGGGAATGGAGGAGCCCTTGTTTTTGACAGACAACTCAAGGATCTGATTCAACCTAAAGTAAATTTTTACGATATCTATGGTCGATACCTGGAAGAAACGAAGCAGAGAACTGTTGAGCTAATCAATCAAGACAGGGATGATATTGAAGAATTAGATTTTGTAAATTTTGAAATTAAACTCACCGATAATGAAGCATTGACTGTTTATGCTTCTTATTCTGAACTGTTTAATTTATACACAGGAGTTTTGATCCCAACGTCTGAAATCTTAAAGCCTGTCACTGAATTACAGCTTAAATTTGGTTTGTTTTTAATAGTGGTTTTTATGGTGGGGGTCTCGGCTGCTTTCTTTTTTGTTGGGAAAATTACAAAACCAGTTTTCTTGTTAGCTGAAACAATGCGTCAAGTTTCTAAAACATCAAATTACTCATTGCGGAGCAAAAAGTTTTCAAATGATGAAATAGGCGAATTAGTCGACAATTTTAATAATATGCTTATTCAAATTGAGGCGCGAGATCATGCCCTTGAGAGCCACAAGGGAAATCTCGAACGTTTAGTTTCTGAAAAAACTGCCGACTTAGTTTTATCAATAAATTCTCTTGATTTAGCAAAGAAGAAGGCTGAGGAGGCAAATCAGGCTAAAGCAGTCTTTCTTGCCAATATGACTCATGAATTGAGAACGCCACTCATTGGTGTGCTCGGAATGAATGAGTTGCTGCTAGACACACCACTCACCGCGAGCCAAAGAGAGCTGGCTGTTACGGTGCAAAAGTCAGGCGAAGTCTTGTTGGAGCTCATCAATGATGTCCTCGATTTTTCAAAGATTGAATCCAATTACTTAAGCCTGCAACAATTGCCCGCAAATATTTCTGTCATTACGGAGGATGCAGCGAAATTGGTTGCCGAATCTGCTGCAAAAAAAGGGTTGTCTTTCACGTGTCGAATTTCTCCTGAAGCGGACTGCTTGGTGATAGTAGACCCGTTGAGATTCCGTCAAATTGTATTGAATTTGGCCGGGAACGCAATCAAGTTTACTTCTCAGGGCAAAGTCTCCGTTAGTCTTGATATGTCACCGATTGGTAATTATGCTGGACTCTTCACTTTAGAGGTTCAAGACACTGGTATTGGTATAGCTAACGGCTACATTGAGAGGATATTTGACGACTTTACCCAAATTGACAGCGCTGTTGACCGTAAAGCTGGTGGTGCTGGTTTGGGCTTGTCAATTGTTCGTCAAATTTTAGAGATTATGGATGGCAGAATTGAGGTTGAAAGCAGGCTAGGGGAGGGGAGCCTGTTTAGAGTTTTTGTTTCGTTTCTTCTGGCAGACAACCAAAAGGGCACGTCAAGTTCAGAGGAGAAGTTGGTCTGTTCTTTGTCGAAACTTCCAGCGGCTGCGTCAGAACGTACAAGTGTAGCGCGTGGACGAATTTTAATCGCAGATGACTATGCTGCGACCCGCTTGCTGGTTCGCGAGCATCTCGTTCCGATCGGCTTTGAAATTGACGAGGCAACATCCGGTCAAGAAGCTTTTGACTTGGCTATGGTCAATAATTACTGTCTTGTTCTGATGGATTGCAATATGCCGGAGATGGATGGCATTGAGGCGACCCGCCAATTGCGCGAAAACGGCAACCTCGTGCCCATTCTCGCTTTGACAGCACACATAGACGCTCAAATACTGCAAGATTGTTTAGACGCCGGCATGAATGATTGTCTCTCGAAGCCCTTTCGAGGCGCAGCACTTAAAGAGGTAGTCAATAAATGGGCAGCAGAAAACACAAAATTTCTGAAGATATAATACCCAACAACGGGTTGTGAGATGGATCTCCTGCGCTGCATGGGGCTATTCGTCATCCTGATTTTGTCTGCAGTGACCCCGACGATGTCAGACGAGCTGTTTGCTCTCACGCCACCTTTCACACAGAGGGGGGACACGCTTGCTCTGTCCAGTAATGAGCACTACGATCGCTTAAAAGAGAAACTCGACCATTACCAGGCATTGGCTGAAACAGGTGGCTGGCCGACAATCAAAACGACTCAGGTCCTGGCTCCTGGAAGCCGACATCCTCAAATCATCAAGCTTCGCCTCCGCCTGGCTCTGACCAATGACTACACGGGGCATTTGGTGATCTCGGACTTTTTCGACCATGAGCTGGAACAGGGAGTAAGGCGTTTTCAGAGACGGCATGGACTCAAAGGAGATGGCAAGGTCGGGCCCAAAACCCTCGCGGCTCTGAATGTTTCCGCGAAAACACGCGTCTCCCAAATTATCATTAACCTTGAGCGTTTGCGGCAGGACCAGAACGCATATACA
>PKTY01000106.1 GCA_002869725.1 Desulfuromonas sp.
TATGCCCCACGACGGAATCCTTCTGGATTAAAACCTGCGGAGAGGTTGCTTCAACGGGCAGAAAGTTTCATTTCGAATATTTCTCCGAGGCACACGACAAACACTTTGAGGCAAAAGCCTACAGCCCATTCCCAGGACAGTTTGCGGCGATTTTTTCCGATCTTACTTCATGGCTTCAGGTTGAACGGGAGTTAAGTGATAGCGAAGAGCGCTTCAAGGCGTTGAGCAACGCGTCCTTCGATGGAGTGATCATTCACGATCAAGGCCTCATCCTCGAATGCAACCAGGAACTCACTAACATTACCGGGTTCAGTTATAGTGAGCATATCGGTATGAACGGTCTTGAGCTGATCGCCCCGGAGTCGCTTGAAACCGTACTGGCCAATATCAAGGGTGGTTACGACCGTGGTTATGAGGTGGTCGGTCTACGCAAGGAGGGCTCCCGCTATCCTCTCGCCATTCGAGGCAAAAATATTCAGTTTCAGGGGCGGGAAGTGCGTATTATTGAGTTCCGGGATCTGACGGAAAGCAAAGATTTAGAAAGCCAGTTGCGAGTCAGTGAAGAGCGTCTGCTAAGTATTACTGAAACGGCACATGATGCTATCGTCATGCTTGATAATTGTGGGCGAGTCATCTATTGGAACCCTGCGGCGGAGCAGATCTTTGGTTATTCTGCCGCTGATGTAATAGGTGAAAACCTGCACACCCTGATCGCACCGGAACGTTATCATGGAGAGTATGTAAAAGCTTTCTCGGGATTTCAATCGACTGGTCAGGGGGCCGCTGTTGGAAAAACCCTGGCGCTTTATGCACGACATAAAGATGGACATGAAATCCCGATTGAGCTCTCCATGTCGGCAAATTTTGTTAAAGGGAGCTGGCAGGCGGTCGGAATCATACGCGATATCAGCGAGCGGCGGAGGCTTGAAGGGAAGACGCAACAGATGGCGAAACTGGCATCTCTTGGCGAGATGGCTTCAGGGGTTGCTCATGAGATCAATAACCCGCTCACCGGCATCATCAACTGTGCACAACTGCTTAATAACCGACTCGCAGAAGATCAGTGGAATTCAGAGGTTATTGGCCGAATTATCCGTGAGGGTGATCGGATTTCCCGTATCGTCAAATCTCTGCTGACGATAGCGCATCCTGGAACGGGCAAAAGGGAGCTAGTTGAGGTGGGGGAACTGGTTGAAATTGTCATGAACCTGACGGCCCAGAAACTGGCTAGGCAAGGAATTGACTTCCAGTTGAATTTCGACGATTCATTACCCCCTATCCGAGTCGAGGCTCAGCAGATTGAACAGGTCCTGCTGAATCTACTCAACAATGCCTGTTATGCCTTGCATGAGAAATTCCCGGTGAACCACCCCAACAAGAAGTTGGAGCTGAATGTCGCCAAACGGGTCAGAGATGGCAGGGGGTGGATTCTGTTCGAGATTAGGGATTGGGGGACGGGTATCAGCAAAGAACATCTCAAACGAACATTCGAACCGTTCTTTACCACCAAGCCTGCCGGGGTCGGCACAGGCCTCGGCTTGGGGTTGTGTCACTCCATCGTTAAAAGACACAGTGGACGCATTGAAATCGAAAGTGAATTTGGCCAGTATACGCTGGTCCGTTTCGATCTGCCGATCGAACCCTGAGGTCAGATGATCATCTTTTCCGACATGCTACGCGGCATCGGTGTTACGTTGAAGAACCTCTCCTCTCCGGCTGTTTCTGACAGGACCTTGACCTCCTGCCGGTCTTTCCCTTTGCCGTAAGAGGCAACGATCGCCCCGGCGATTTGCAGGTCGGGTTGCGACGGCCTACCGGAGACTAGACCCAGCGGCCCTGGAAACTCCGGGGTACGGAGGATCGTCTGACCCGGGCGGGCAAGTTGCCGGATCGCTTCGTTGTCGTTCAGGTGGCGGCCGACTGTGAGTTTGACCGTCTCCGACAGCCGGAACTGTCGGCCGACCTTGAGCAATTCGACATCTGTGACGGAGCAGTCCGGCTGGTGAGCGACCAGGTCGCGCAGACGGTCGGAGAAGTGCTTTTCGGTTAACAGGCAGCCGCCACCGGACGACGGGTAGTCGACGAGCCCCCACTCTTTTGCCAGAGCCTCCTGGCGTTTGCGCGAACGTCCCTGAATGTCGAGTAACTGCTCACGATCGACCAGCCTCTGCTCTTCCATGGAGGTGATCGGCAGAACTCTGGCACTGAGCGGCCTGAGGATGCGTTCGGGGTGCCCCGAGTAGTTGGCCACCGAGCGCAGCGCATTGGCGTTCTGGCTCATCGGTCGCTGTCCGAGAACTTCTCCTGAAAAAAGAAAATCGAAGCCACCCTCGACCATCTTCTGACCCGCCAGCCGGAACATCATGGCGTGGCAGTCGATACAGGGGTTCATGTTTTTACCGTAGCCGTAGCGCGGAGCCTTGAGCATTTCGAGATGAACCTCACTGATATCTTCGATAATCAGCGGGATCTCCATCTGCGCGGCCATCCGTTCTGCTTTGTCACTGCCGAAAAATGGCGTGACGAACGAAATGCAGGTTACATCCACGCCCTGCCTTTTCAGGCACAGGGCTGCCAGGCAACTGTCGAGTCCTCCGGAGAGGAGTCCAATGGCTTTGCTCACGGGTAAGCTCCTGTCAGTTTGTTGTTTTAGAAGCGGTGTTGATACCACAAGCATAAACCGAAACACAACCGCGTAACCAGGTTAGCGGCTCAACGGAGCCCCGTGGTCGCGTACCAGTCCTTCGCGATGTCCTTCGCGATTGCCTGGGCTGGAGTGCGAGTGTTAGAATACAGATTATATTCAAGCCGAGGTTGACTCTTCTTGCAAGATCCGTTCGGACGAACCATAGATTATCTGCGACTGTCGGTGACCGATCGCTGCAACCTGCGTTGTCGCTACTGCATGCCTCTGCACGGTGTCCCGAGCCTTGAGCATCACGACATTCTGCGCTACGAGGAGTTGGTGCGGGTGGTTGCTGCGGCCTGTCGGCTTGGGGTGCGCAAGGTCAGGATCACCGGAGGCGAGCCGCTGGTCCGGCGTGGTATTGCCAAGTTGGTCGCCGAACTCGTCGCTCTGCCGCAACAGCCCGAAGTTGTGCTAACCACGAACGGCCTGCTGCTCGCCGAGCAGGCGGCTGACTTGAAGGCCGCAGGGTTGAGCCGTGTCAATATCAGCCTCGATACCTTAAGAGCCGACCGCTTCCAGACGATGACCCGCAGCGAGGGGTTGGAGAAGGTTATGGCCGGGATCGAGGCTGCCGAGAAGGTCGGCCTGAGGCCGATCAAGCTCAACATGATCCCGCTTAAAAACTTCAACGAGGATGAACTCCTTGATTTTGCCCGCCTTACCCTCGATCACGACTGGGAGGTGCGCTTTATCGAGTTTATGCCGATCAGCGCCGATCTGGACTATGTCAGCAGCGATGGGGTCGCGATGGCTGATGTTGAGCAGCGTCTGCACAGATTGGGTAAACTGGAGCCGTTGCCCCACGAGGAGGGTGCCGGTCAGGCCAAGATGTACCGCCTTTCAGGAGCCTTAGGCCTGATCGGGGTGATCCCCTCGGTCTCCGGGCATTTCTGCGCCGAGTGCAATCGCTTACGGGTGACGGCCGATGGCCGGGTGCGCGGCTGTTTGTTCGATAATTGCGAGATCGACCTGAAACAGGTATTGCGCAATGGCGGAGATGATGCCGCGGTGGAGAGGTTGCTGGCCGGGGCTGTTTGCGCTAAACCGGAAAAGCACCAGATCGGCACCGGGGGCTTTTGCTCGCCGTCACGGCGTATGCAGGGGATCGGCGGTTAGCCGCATTCGTTTTATCGACGACACAAAAGCCCGCTTTATTGGCGGGCCTTTGTCGTAAGAAGTTGTCTTGCCGGCCTACTATTTTTTGATGTGGCAGCGATTGCAGTTAGCTTTAGCGTCGAAAGCGCGTTGCCCGTTGTGGCAGACTCCGCACAGCTTGCCGGCGTAGATCTCGTTCATGGTGATGGTGACGGTCCCCTGCTTCATCTTCGGAAACATCCCCTTGTTGTGACATTCGTTACATTTAATGCCGGCGTCCTTATGGATATTGCCGTCAAAATTGACGGTTCCCATCGAACTCTTCTCAAACAGGATGGTCTTGCCGGCCGGTACGGCCAAAGCAATCCCCGAACTGACAAGCAGGGCCACTACGGTCAGACAGAGCAGGTTGCGCATGAAAATCCTCCTTGGATGAAGTTTGAGTGTATTGAAAAAGTGAGATTATTCTAGCAGGTTAGTCAGCAAATGCAATCGGTCAGGTGGGGTTGCTGCTGTGAGATTTCGGCAGCACCTCAAGCAGCAGTTCCAGAATATGGACCACGCGCTGCTTTCCTCCGGCGTGGTTGATGCTGTCCTGAAGCTGCATGATGCAGCCCGGGCAGTCGGTGGCCACGATGTCGGCTCCCGATGCGGCGATATGAGCCGCTTTTTTTGCGCCGATCTGTTTGCTGGTCTGGTAGTGATAGACCGAATAAGTTCCGCCCAGCCCGCAGCAGGTTCCGGCCTCAGGCATTTCGACATAATCGACCTGCGGCAAGGTCTTGAGAATCTCCCGTGGCTCCTTGGTGATTCCGTGAATCCTCAGGTGGCAGGGGTCGTGATAGGTGACCCGTAGTGGGTGGTCGGCTTTTGGCAGAGCCCGCAGTTTTTCGGGAAGTCCCTGCTCGACCAGAAAGACGAAGATGTCTCTTACCTTGTCGGCGAGGTCGACAAAATCTCCTCCCAGTTCGCGATAGACTTTGCCGAGGCCGGAGTGGCACGAGGCGCAGGCGGTGACTACGTATTCGACCTGAGGGGTGGAGAGGGCCGCCAGGTTGCGCTGTGCCAGGCTTTCGACGGTTCTCGCGGCGCCGGCACTGACCGCCGGCAGACCGCAGCACGCCTGCCCTTTGGGAATGATCACTGTCACCCCGAGAAACTTGAGGGCGGCCAGAAAGGCCTCGCCGATGGCCGGGTAGAGGTAGTTGATACCGCAGCCGGTAAAAAAGGCGATGGTCGGCCGGTTGGCATCACCAGGGATGATCTCCGGATGACGCTCCCGAAATGGCTTGCTGGCAACCGGAGGCAGAGTGCGGTCGGCGTCGATCCAGGGGGCTGGGAATCGCAGGCGCAGACCGCTGTCCTCGGGGAGCTTCCTGAACAGGAGCGATGCCAATGTGCCGCCGGCTTTGGCGAGGCTATTCATCAGTCGCGGTCGGCCAAGAATAGCAGCAACCCCCTTGCCGAAGGTGGAGAGCCCCTGCTGCTCGGCAATGCGGCGGCGGGCGGCGGCGACAATCTCTTCAGTGGGGACCTTGTTCGGACATTGGGCGTAGCAGCTGCCGCAGAGCAGACACTGGCTCATGTCCTCGAGGACCTTGGGTTCAAGGGTGACCTCGCCGTCGAGCAGCGACTGGGCGAGGGCGATTTTCCCCCGGGCGACCCGCCCCTCATGCTTCTCGGCGCCAAAGACCGGACAATGGGCTCGGCAGGCGCCGCACTTGACGCATTGCTCGATTTCAGCGCGAAACTCTTCGAGTGGTTTCAGCTTGGCCATGAATCCTCAGCGCAGACTCGGGTCCATGGGCTCCAGATCGGGATCGTCATCATCCAAAAAGATCTTGCCGGGGTTGAGAATGTGGTTGGGGTCGAGGGCTCGTTTGATCGCCTTCATATAGTCCGCGGTCTGGGGGGTGATTTCAAGGGGGATGTAAGGGGCCTTGGCGATACCGACGCCGTGCTCGCCGCTCATGGTCCCACCCAGTTCGAGCGCGGCCTTGAACACATCGCGAATCGCCCCTTCGGCTTTGAGGGTGTCACCGGCAATCTTTTTATTGACCATGATATTGACGTGGATGTTGCCATCGCCAGCATGGCCAAAGTTGACAATCGGAATTTTATAGCGGTCGGAGATGGCATCGATCCTGCGGATCATCTCCGGAACCTTGCTGCGCGGCACGCAGATATCCTCGTTGTACTTGTCAGGGTTGACCTTGCGCAGACTGGCCGAAACCGAGCGGCGGATCTGCCAGAGTTCCTCGCTCTCTCCGGGGGTGGTCGCGGTGCGCACTTCAACCACCCCAAGTGGCTCAATGATCTGCGAGATGCGCTGCACCTGTTTGTCGAGTAGCTCCCGGTCGCCGTCAACCTCGATAATCAGCACCGCCCGGGCACTGCCCGGAACCTCAAGGCCGGTGGCCTGACGCACACAGTCGAGGGTCCGTCCGTCCATGAACTCAAGGGTGGTCGGGATGATCTTGCCACGGATGATGGCGGAAACCGCCTGGGCCGCTCCGTCGATGGAGTCGAACAGCACCAGCATGGTTTTCTTGGCCTCAGGCAGGGGCAGCAGTTTGATGACGATGCGGGTGATGATCCCCAGAGTCCCCTCGGAGCCGCACATCAGCTTGGTCAGGTCGTAGCCGACCACCCCCTTCATGGTCGGGCCACCGGTGGTGATGATGTCGCCGGTCGGGGTGACCACCTCCAGGCCGATGATGAAGTCCTTGGTGACTCCGTACTTGACACAGCGCGGGCCACCGGCGCATTCGGCGACATTGCCGCCAAGGGTCGAAAACTTGAGGGAGGCCGGGTCCGGTGGGTAGAACAGGCCGAGCTTTTCCACCGCTTTCTGGAACTGCTCGGTGACCACCCCCGGCTCGACCGTGGCCACCAGGTTCTCCTCGTCGATTGCGAGAATGCGGTCCATGCGCTCGGTGACCAGCA
>PKTY01000173.1 GCA_002869725.1 Desulfuromonas sp.
CACGCTGAACCTCTACAATTACTATCGACCACGGCTCGACCTTGGTGACGAGTTTGTTCTGGTCTGTCTGGAAAAAGGGCATTTGGCGCTGCAATATTTCCAGACACGTGTGCTGGTCTACCAGCGAACTCGCAGTCTCCAGACTCGCAGCGAGCAGATCTTTCGGGAGATAAACCGGACTCTGGTCGATCTGTATGACAAATATGCTTCTGCAAAGCGTTGTGCAGTCTTTGCCCACGTTGACCCGGAGTTGAGTGAGACAACGGGCGAACTTCTCCATGCGGTCTTTGAGCGTGAGATCCATCTGCTCGATGCGGGTCTACAGCGCCTCGCCACGGGTGCGGTTGCTGGTGGTCTGGAGGCAACCGGTGCGGTGATCGCAGCACTTGGTGGTGCCGAGCGGCTGGTCAGGGTCTGAATATGGATTTGCGGATCAATTTGGCCAGCAGGCCTTATCTCAACCGACGTGCTGTCTGGCACTGGCTATTGCTGTTGGGGGGCGGACTGCTTCTGGTTCTGATTATCAATCTGAATTTTGGATTGACCAACTACCAGCATCTCAGACAGTTGGAAGTCCGGCATGCCGAGCTCGACCAGCAGTTGTCAGGGCTGAAGGGTGTTGCCGGCCAGTATTCACCAGAAAAGTTCGAGCAGATCCGCAAGCAGGTCGACAGTGTCAACCGATTGATTCTGGCCGACGAGTTTCAGTGGACGGTGTTGCTTAACCGCCTGGAGGAGCTGGTCCCGGATGACGTGAGTATCAGCAGTATCCAGCCGGACTACAAGGCGCGTGGTTTGCGTATGGAAGGGGTCGCCAAAGATGTGTCGGCCATGATGGACTTGCTTGACCGCTTGCTGGCCTCAAACGATCTGAACCAGGTTTACCTGCTACGCCAGGCCGAGACCGAGAAACGCGACAGGCGCACCAACCTGGTTGCGTTCTCCCTGGAAATCAGAGAGGCGTTCTGATGCAGCTGCGCGACTTGCTGACTCAACTTTGGCGAGCGAACCGGCCGATGCTGGCCTTTCTGATGGTTCTGCTGCTGGCCAATATTTTGCTCTACCTGCTGCTGGAACAGTCGTTGCTGCCGAAAGTCGAGACGTCGGAAAGCCGCTTTATTAAACGTCAGACTGAAGTCCGTCAACTGCTGCATAACCAGGGTGGGGGGGACAGCCCGGAACAGCAGTACATTCTGGCCAGTCAGGACCTATCTGAATTTCGACAGGCTGTTCCCGGTTACGTCGAATTCACCGGGTTGATCGAGGAGTTGATGGAACTCTCATCCCTGGCGGGCCTGGAGATCAGCCAGATTGCCTACAAGCCGGAACAGGCGGGTGAGAGCGGTTTGCTGCGTTACGCTTTGACATTTAATGTCGGGGGGCGCTATGAGCAGCTCAAGAGATTTATTCATGCTATGGAACAGTCGCCGAGGCTGCTGATTATTTCTGGCATCGGTCTGCAGAGTAGTGATGAAGGTGGCGTCAGCCTGCGCTTGAGTCTGGAAACTTATTTCCGGGTGGAGGCCAACCCCGCATGAATCGCAAACGATTGACCCTTGCGGTCCTGCTCGGGATACTGGCTGTTTGCCTGGTTTATGCCTATCTGGCGACGCCCCGGCAGCAGAAAGCTCCGCCCAGAGCTGCGGTGGCTGTCAGGACAAAGTCAAATGTTGAAAGGCCCCAAACCCGGAGTCCACAGAGGGTTCGTCTCGACCTGCTGCAAACGCAGGAGACTCCTTTCCCCGGTGCGGACCGGGATATCTTCCGGTTCAGGGAACAACCGGTCCGGGTTGTGCGCACTGTGGTCAAGGCTACGGAACCTGAGCCGGAACCTGTTCCGGTGGTTGTCGAGCAGCCGCAGCCGGTTATGCCGTCACCGATTGAAGTGGTGCAAAAGGAGTTGTCCCGCTTCACCTTTCTCGGCTTCATGGCCAAGCAGGGGGAACGGACCGTCTTCCTTTCGAGTGCCGGGGAACTGTTTGTGGTAAAAACCGGGGAGCGTTTTGGCAAGGAGATGGAGTTTCTGGTGACCGGTATCGAAGCACAGCTTCTCACGGTGCGTAGGGAAGGAAGCACTCAGGATCTCAGGATTCCTTTAATTGAAAACGAAAATTTGAAGCCGGCTGTGAGTGCTCCGGCTCGCCGCGAATCGATAGACCTTCCCGATTTACCCCAGGTCGCTGAGCCGGCCCCTGAACTCCAGGAGATTCTGGAGCAGACCCGCGAGGGGAAAATGCCGTTCACGACACCAGCAGAGAACGGAAAGCCGAACCCTTTCATTCCGGGTGAGCAGTAGTTGAAGATGTTGAAGAATGTATTCCAGGGAGATGCCAATGGCACAAACCAGTAGCGTTAATTTTGTGAGGGCTTTGAGTCTGGCTCTCCTTATGACCCTGATTGCCGGGTGCGCCAGTTTGCAGGGGCGTACTGTCTTTGAAGAGGGTGAGGTTTTCGAGGCCGAGGGCAACTACCCCAAGGCGGTCGGCAAATATTATGAGGCAACGCAGCTTGCACCCGATAACCAGATATTCAAGCTTAAACTTCTCTCCGTTAGGACTCGTGCCGCTGGATTTCACCTGACCAAAGCCAGAGTACTGGTCAAAGAGGGGAAAGTCGATGAAGCGCTCGACCACTATCGCCGGGCACGTGGTTTCGATCCGACTCTTGAGCTGGCCTCACGCGAGGAGCAGGAGCTTCTTGACAAGAGACAGTCTCAAGAGCTCGCCGAAGAGGCCGAGAGCCTGTCCCAGCAGAAGCGGCTGAGTCTGGCGCGCAAGGCGTTGAACAAGGCCCTGGAGCTTGACCCCAACAATGCTACGGCACTGCTCGTGCAGAAGATGATCGACAAGGGGCCGTCATCGGTCTCCATGGATGGTTTTGAACTCGATGTCAGCTCGAGCGAGCCGATCACCCTGCGCTTTAAGGATGCCAATATCAAGGAGGTTTTTGGTATTCTCACCAAGTTGACAGGGATCAACTTCATCTTCGATTCCGATATTCGCGAGCAGGGGGTGTCGGTACTGTTGGAGCGAGCCAGCCTGGCGGAAGCTCTTGAGTTGATCCTGCAGATGAATGGTCTGAGCAAGAAGGTGCTCAACGAGAAGACCCTTATTATCTATCCTCAGACCCGGGAGAAGGAGAAGCAGTACGAGGACCAGATTATCCAGACCTTTTACCTCTCCCATATTGACGCCAAGAAAGCCGTCAACCTGCTGCGCACCATGCTGCAACTGCGCAAAATATACGTTCACGAGGAGCGCAATGCCCTGGTGATTCGTGATAGGCCGGACGTTATCAGGCTTGCCGAACAGATTCTTGATGCGGCAGACCGGGAGAACTCGGAGGTACTGTTCAGTCTCGAATTGATTGCGGTACAGAATACTGATGACCTGAGTTTTGGGCCGACCCTCAGCAGTTATTCAGTGAGTGGTGGTTTTGCCAATCCTTCAACGGGAGACGAGGCTGTCGGAGCCCTGGTGGCGTCCACCTTGGGGTCTGGGACAAATGTTGTTAACCTTGTCAGTAATGCTAGTGAGCTCCGGGCGCTTTACACCTTGCCGACGGCCACATTTGACCTTGCCAAGACTCTGACGGATACCGAAACTCTCGCTAGTCCCAAGATCCGGGTGCGCAATAAGGAAAAAGCGAAAGTGCACATAGGCACTCGTGAGCCAGTTATTACTGTGACAACCACTGGAGACACATCGACAGATAACATCCAGTATGTCGATGTTGGTGTTAAAGTCGATGTCGAACCGAATATCCAACTCGACAATACGGTTGAGACCAAGTTAACCCTGGAGGTGAGCCAAGTTATTGACCGGTTCCAAACCAATAATGGTTCCGTGGCCCTGACAATTTCCACGACCAATGCCCAAACGACACTCACCCTTAAAGATGGTGTGCAAACCATTCTCGGAGGGTTGTTCGAGAAGCAGGCGACCAGCAGTGTGAACACATTGCCGCTGTTGGGAGACTTGCCGCTGATTGGCAAGCTTTTCAGCGGTATCAGTGACAAGGACACCAAACGTGAGATCCTGCTCTCGATCACCCCTTACATCCTCAAACAGGTTGTTGTTCCCGAACTGGATGTGGCAACCATCTGGTCGGGGGGTGAGGATAACCTCAAGGCGGGTCCGAATTTCGGGGCCTTTGCCAGGCCGCTGGTCAGCGAGGTGCTCGAGACCCGGCCGGCGGCGGCACCTGCCATGGCCAAGGAAAATGTGATGCCTCAAATCTCCGGGCCAGAGTCGGTCGAAGAGGCGATTGGCGAAGTTCTCGGTGAGCCTTCATCCCAGACCTACACCCCACCTGAGGAGTGGGCGGAATCTCTGCCCGCGCAAGAGGTCTCTCCGCAGGTTGTCAAGCAGCAACCAGAAGTCGCAGTTCCGGTTCGTCAGCCTCCGCCGGTCACAGAACCGATGGAAACTCTTCCGGGCCCTGTCGAGGTTGCAGGTGCTGAGACCCCATTCGTGTCTGAACAAGTGTCGCAGAGCCAGCCGGAACCCGTTCTGCTGCCCGGCCCCACTCAGCTGGAGATGCCGGACAAAGGTCCGGCCAAGCTCGCCATTTCCGGGCCGCAAATGGTCGATGTCAACAATGACTTTTACGTTTCGGTCGAGATCAGGAACGTCGATCGCCTCTACAGCGCGCCTCTGTTCGTCTCTTACGATCCGGACCTGCTTGAACTGACGGCGATCAGCGAAGGGTCTTTCCTCAAAAAGAGCGGCAAGAATACGGTCTTTTCCAGCAGCCCCAACCGGACCACCGGTCAGGTGATCGTCGGCTACAAGCAAGGCGCAGGAGCAACTGGCGAATCCGGGTCCGGGGTTCTGTTATCCCTCGGCTTCCAGGCCAAGGCCAGTGGCAATGCCGAAGTCAGTCTCAACCGGGTCAACTTCCGTGATCCGGATGGCAGCCGCCTGACTGTCGAACCGGCATCGACCGTTATCGAGATCCGTTGAAGTGCCTGGAACAGAAAGCTGCCAGGCGGCGCCACGCCGGCCTGACCCTCCTCGAAGTCGTCCTGGCCATGGCGATCCTTGCCGTGCTTGCGTCAGCTGTGCTGCCGATGGTCGAGGTCAGTGTGACCCGCAGCAAGGAGTTGGAACTGCGACGGGCGCTGCGCGATATCCGTACGGCCATCGATCAGTACAAGGACGACTTCGATCGCGCCGTCAAGGAGAAAAAAATCATTCCGGCCATTAACGAAACCGGCTACCCGGAGGAGCTTGAGGAACTGGTCAATGGCGAGGACTGGCAGGGGCTCTACCCTTATGCCCGCAAATATCTGCGACGCATCCCCAAGGACCCTTTCGATGAGTACGATGAAGGCTGGGGTCTGCGTGCCTACCGGGACGATCCGGATTCGACCACTTACGGCGGAGAGGATATCTACGATGTTTACAGTCAGAGCACGCGGCTGGCTCTTGACGGTACCCCGTACAATAGCTGGTGATCTGAATGCGAAAGTCTGACAGAGGAGTACGCCGCCAGCGCGGCTTTACCCTGATCGAACTGCTGATTGTGATGAGCATTGTCGGCATTCTGGCCAGTATTGCCGTACCGAGCTATAAGCGCAGCCTGATCAAGGCCCGCGAAGCGGTGCTGATGGAAGACCTTTATCAGATGCGGCGGGCGATCGATTCCTACTTCGCAGACAATCTCCGCTATCCTGCCTCCTTGCAGGATCTGGCCGACAGCAAGTATTTGCGTGGGCTGCCCCGGGATCCTTTTACCGGCTCCGCCGATACCTGGGAAGAGACCGCACCAACCCCGGTCGGTGAGGGAGATGTTGCCGACGGCGGGGTTGAAGATGTGCACAGTGGCAGTGACCTGATGGGACTCAATGGTATTCCATATCGCGAATGGTAGAGTTGGCGAGGGATGATCCAGCTGCATAATGTCAGTAAGGCTTACCAGGGGGACCAGCCGGTTCTGCATGATGTCTCCCTCAAAATCGCCAAGGGCGAATTTGTCTACCTGACAGGGCGCTCGGGGGCTGGTAAATCGACCCTGCTCAAACTCCTTTATTGTGCCGAGCGGCCAAGTCGCGGCCAGGTTCTCATCAACGGGCGCAACATCACCCGCTATGGCGCTTCTCGTATCCCCTCTCTGCGGCGAACCCTCGGAATCGTCTTCCAGGATTTTAAACTGCTCAGCCGACGAACCGTCTTTGAAAACGTTGCGTTCCCCCTCGATGTGCAGGGGCGAAGACGTGTTGATATCAACAAGCGTGTTTACAATTGCCTGCAGCAGGTCGGGCTCGAACATCGCCTGCATCAGTATCCGTTGCAGCTCTCCGGAGGAGAACAGCAGCGAGTGGCCGTGGCCAGAGCCCTGGTGGTCGATCCTCTGGTTCTGCTGGCCGATGAGCCGACCGGCAATCTCGATTCCCAGGTGACCCTTGATATCATCGACCTGCTCAAGGGGGCCAACGCCCGGGGGACAACCATTCTGATGGCCACCCATGACCACAATCTGATCCGGCAGTTTCCCCGGCGCATTGTCACTCTCGAAGCCGGGACGGTTGTTGCCGACGAACACCCATAAACGGATAGCAGTTTTCTGAAATGCCCTTTCGTCCCACCTATTTCATGCGCAGTGCGCTGCGCAACATGCGCTGCAACCCGGTGCTGACCCTGGCCTCGGTGGCGACGGTTACCCTGGCTCTGTGTCTGCTGACCTTCTTGGCCCTGCTGGTCCTC
>PKTY01000180.1 GCA_002869725.1 Desulfuromonas sp.
CAGCAGGGCAATCACCACACTCCCCCACAGCTTACGTTGCCCCAAGGTGGTATCGATCGCCTTGACCTCCCCTTCCATCTTGGTCAACTCGGCCTGAACCCCACCCGTCTCCTGGCGCACCTTGCGCACATCGACACTGTGAAAGACTCGGTGGAAACGGTTGCGCAGATCGAAGAGCGACCCCGACATCGACTCGGTGCTGAAACCAAGCTTATGGATACGTTGCAGTTCCCCATCGATTCTGATCAGCCTGGCATCGGTCTCCTTGAGGGCCAGCTTGATTTCGGCGGCTCGTCCGTAGTCATGACAACGCGAACAGTCTTGTTGATTGATCAGGTCGATATGGGCCGGTGTTACTGAATGATTGCCGTGACAGACCACGCACTGAGCGCCTCCTTCGGCCAATGCCCGTCCATGGGCACTCTCCTGGTAATCGCCCAGAACCCCGATGTGGCAACGCCCGCAGAAGTTCGGAACCTGTTCATAATCAGGAACCCCGACAAAGCCCCGCTCGGGCTCCATCGCCATGGCAAAATCGGTCGGGTCGCCACCATGACAGTCGTGACAGGAGATACCGTTCTGCTGGTGCACGCTCCCCTGCCAGTCAATCACCGGAGCAGCCAGGTGCCCGGCCAGTCCGCCGTGGCACTGGATACAGACGGTAGGTTGCTGCGCTGGAGAGGCATCAACCTGCCCGGCAAGGATGAATACGGCAACCAAAACCAGCCAGCATCGATAATCGGCAAGCCTCATGAGTAATGCCCCCAGACCGAAATGGCCACAAAAGCCAGAAGACCAAGCGCGTAACAGGTTAGAAACAGCGGCCGCTTGAAGGGCCTGCGCTCGGCGCCGCGATCGATAAACGGCAACAACGCCAGAAAGGTCATAAACGCGCCCTGAACACCGAGACCGATCATCTCACTCGGGAAAATTTTCAGGGTCTGATAGGCCCAGAGAAAATACCATTCCGGCTTGATGCCGGGAGGTGTCACGAACGGGTCGGCCGGTTCAAAGGCTGACGCCGGGAAGAACAGTCCGGGGGCATAGAAGATGACGGCCAGTTGCAGAGCGAGAAAGAAACAGATCACCGCCACATCTTTGACCACGTAGTTGGGAAAAAACGGGATTCCTCCCGGATGGACCTCATGTTCGAACATCGGTAGCAGCTCGGCGTTCTTGAAATCGGTATCAAACGGTGGCGGCGAAATACCGCGGCGCTTGACGCAGAACAGATGAAACCCGATCAAACCGAGTAAAACCAAAGGCATGCCGACCACATGCAAGGCGAAAAATCGCCCCAGGGTCTGGCTGTCGACAGTCGAACCGCCGCGCAAAAACTCGACGGCCAACTCGCCGATCACAGGGATCGCCCCCGGGGCATCGGTGGCCACGGTGGTCGCCCAGAAGGAGAGCTGGCTCCAGGGGAGCAGATAACCGGTCAGGCACAGACCCATGGCCAGGTTGAAAATAATGAAGCCCGAAAGCCAGGTGAATTCGCGGCGGCCCTTGTAGCTGGCCATGAACAGCACCGAGAGCATGTGCAGCAGCAGGGCGATCACGATGACATTGGCGCCGACGGCATGGAGCATGCGTATCAACCAGCCGAACGGCACTTCGTTCATGATGTACTGCACCGAAGCATAGGCTTTTTCGACATCGGGGATGTAGTAGACCAGCAGCAGGATCCCGGTAAGAATCTGCAGGCTGAACAGGGCCAGCAACACCGCCCCGAGGGTGTACCAGACATTGACTCTCTTCGGCAGCAAATACCCGCTGAGTTCCTTGGCAAACAACTCCTTGACGCCAAGGCGAACATCGACAAACTCGACCAAGCGACTGACTGGATCCATGAGCAGCTCCTAACCGATCACGATCTGATCGCCCTCAACAGCAACCGCGAGCGATTCGAGGGGACTGGGGGGTGGGCCACCAAGGACCTGACCTTCAGCAGAAAAACGGCCGCCGTGGCAGGGGCATAGGAACTCTCCCTTCCCTTGCTGCCAGGAGACCACACAACCCAGATGGGTACAGACCGCCGACATGGCAACGAACTGTCCAACCGTTAACTGCACAACAACCGCCGGCCGCCCCTGATACTGAAAGAAATGAGCTGAGCCCACCGACACTTCTTTACGCGGGATGCTGACCTTGCTCGAAGCCCCGCCGGAACTGAACGGTGCCAGAAAACGGAGCAACGGCCAGGCCGCCACCGCAGCCACTGCCCCCCCCAGGCCAGCAGCCATGACCATCAAGAATTTGCGCCGCTGGTTTGAAGGCACAGATTCAGCGTCCATGCAACCTCCTCGTAACAAGCAAATATTGCAGATTTTTTGTCAAAACAGCACGCTGAATTATATATGGCATTGCACCATTTTCAACCCTGCTGATATGTTTTATGTGACTGTTGCGGTCGATTTTTCCAAAGGGAGGCCTCTGAGACCATGCCGAACGACTACCTTCTTGCCATCGACCAGGGAACAACCGGAACCACCGCCTTGCTGATCGACCATGACCTGCGCGTCATTGGCCAGCAGACCATCGACTTCCCCCAACATTACCCGAAGCCCGGCTGGGTGGAACATGACCCTGAAGAGATCTGGACTTCGGTGCGCCGCGCGGTCTTCAGACTGTTCGAGGAGACCGGAATCACCGCCAACCGCCTTGCTGCGGTCGGCATCACCAACCAGCGTGAAACAACTCTGCTCTGGGAACGTCGGACCGGCCGACCGGTCGGTCAGGCCATCGTCTGGCAGTGCCGGCGCTCTGCACAGATCTGCGAACAGTTGCGCCACGCTGGCTACGAAAAAAAGGTCAGAGCCAAGACCGGGCTGGTGATTGACCCCTACTTTTCGGCGACCAAGTTGACCTGGATGCTGCGCAACGACAGCGCCACGCGCCGTCGGGCCATGGACGGCGAGCTGGCTTTCGGCACCATCGACAGCTTCCTGGTCTGGCGTCTGACTGGTGGCACAAAGCATGTCACCGATGTGTCCAATGCCTCGCGCACTCTGCTCATGGACCTTAAGACCCTCGCCTGGGATGATGACCTGTGCCGACTGTTTGAAGTCCCCCAAAACATTCTGCCCCAGATCTCTCCATCGGCTGCGGTCTACGGCACGACTTCGGGACTCGACTTCCTTCCCGATGGCATTCCGGTTGCCGGCATGGCCGGCGACCAGCAGGCCGCCCTGTTTGGTCAGGCCTGCTTTGAACCTGGCCAATCGAAATGCACGTACGGAACCGGAGCCTTTATCCTCGAAAATATCGGGGAACGTCCTCTCCCAAGCCGCCATGGCCTGCTGACCACGGTCGCCTGGCAACTCTTTGGCAAGACCTGTTATGCCTTTGAAGGGAGCGCTTTCATCGCCGGCGCCGCCGTGCAGTGGCTGCGCGATGGGCTCAGCCTGCTGCGCAATGCCGAGGAGGTCGAGGCGTTGGCCGCCAGCGTCCCAGACAGCGATGGCGTCACGTTTGTACCGGCCCTTGCCGGGTTGGGCGCTCCGCACTGGCGCAGCGAAGCGCGGGGAATGATTGCCGGCCTCACCCGTCGAACAACCGCTGCCCACCTGGCACGCGCCACCCTGGAGGGGATCGCCCTGCAGATTCATGATCTGGTCATCGCCATGGAGGAAGACCGGGGGGAGCCCCTTTCCCTGCTCAAGGTCGATGGCGGCGCGGCCCAGAACAACCTGCTGATGCAGCTTCAGGCCGACCTTCTCAATCGTCCGGTCTCCAGGCCGGTGACCATCGAAACAACAGCCCTCGGCTCTGCCATGCTGGCCGGGCTGGCGGTCGGTTTCTGGAGTAGCCTTGGCGACCTGTCCCGAAGCTGGCAGGAAGAGCGTCGCTTTGTTCCGGCTTCGACCCCGGACTGGCGCGATGACCTGTTGCAACGCTGGCAGCTTGCCGTTACCAAAGCCTGACCAGGGCGACTACGCATGGCGAGTAAATAGAACAAACGCCATGGCCGGCCGCCTGCTGGCCTCACGCACCACGAACTGCACGCTGTCGAAATGCCACCCCTTGGCGGTCAGCTCGTTGAGGGTCGCCTCCAGGGTTTCGTCGGTGACCACTGACAATTCCACCACCTTATATTGCATTTTGACTCCCTTCCGAGGCTCCAGCCCTGACCTTCACGGCAATCCGAAAATCCCACCGGCCCGCATCAAGGGATATAGCTCTTGATGCGGAGAGTCCATCATAAATTGCCTGATTGCCGCAGGCCAGGCAAGTGAGGTATTCTCGACTCAACATCGCCCCCCTGTCAGGAGTCGCCACCATGCCTATCGCCGGAAGCCCTAAGAAAATGGCCCAGGATATCGCCGATGGTTTCCTGATGCTCTCGCCCCCCATGCTCAAAGGCTACACTCCCGCCGACATGAAGACCATCCTCACCAATCTGGCCATCGTCACCCGCGACCTCCGTGGCGAGCAGATTCCCCTCGAAGACGTGATGGCCCTGAAAGCGCGCAACATGAAACTGTCGCGACTGAACCAGGCCGAGGTGATCATCCGCTCGCACTGCAAAAAGCGCCGCATCCCGATCTGACTCAGCCAAAAACCACATATCAAATCTTTTATCCGATAAGATAAAACGTTTTTTTACCGCACACCATCCGTTAAATATTCCCAAGTTTGAAATTTCAATTAATTTCGTGAGCTTGCGTTAACAACCGGCCTCCACACCTATTTTTGCAGTACTTTTCTATTGACATCCATATAGAACGACGTATCATGTGCGAAATTTTACCACCAATATCGCACATTTAATACCACCACATCATCTGGTGAAAATTCCTAAACGATGTGCATGTTTTACGCATTTCCGAGGCAACTCTCTTCAAAATACGTCCGCCTCGGCAGACGGCGTTCGGCAAGAAGAAAGGAGGTCGCCTCTCTGTAGCCCGAAGCCGCCAGCAACTCAGGCAAGACGTTTTTGACGTCTCTGACATTTCATGATTATGAACTGACCTCTTGAATTTTGGAGTAAAACCGGCCGGAACTGATGGCCGAAAAATCTGTTTTTATCATAAGGAGTCACACTCATGGGACACGGACCAGCAGTAAAGCTTGGCAAGGACAATGCTGCCGGGTACAAGACAAAACTCGGAATCTGGATGTTCATCCTCTACACCCTGACCTATTTCAGCTTCGTGGTCATCAACGCTGCCAACCCGGCGCTGATGCAGAAAGTCTACTTTGGTCAGACTATCGCCGTTCTCTACGGATTCTTCCTGATCATCTTCGCTTTCGTGCTGGCGATCATCTACAACCACTTCTGCTCCGCCGCTGAAGCGCGCTTGAATTAGGAGGACAAAATCATGGTTTACACCCAATCTCCTCTGGCCATCGGCCTTTTTATTACCTTTGTCCTTTTCGTTCTCGGGCTCTCCTTCTACCTGGCTCGCCGCACGACCTCCGCAGAGGGCTACTACGCTGCCGGCGGCAACATTCACTGGTTCACCAACGGAATCGCCTTCGCGGGCGACTACCTCTCGGCGGCCTCGTTCCTCGGAATCTGCGGCATGATCGCAACTGCGGGCTATGACGGCTGGATGTACTCCATCGGCTACCTGGCCGGCTGGATGGTGGCTCTCTTCCTGATCGCCGAGCCGATGAAGCGCCTCGGCAAGTTCACCTTCACCGATGCCCTCGACTCCAAATTTAACTCCAAAGCGATCCAGCTCACTGCGGCAGTTTCAACACTCGTCGTCTCGGTCTTCTACTTGATTCCTCAGATGGTTGGCGCCGGCGTTTTGGTGCAGCCGCTGCTCGGCATGCCGCACTGGGTCGGCGTCGTGATCGTCGGCGTGATTGTTACTATCATCGTCGCGACCGCCGGCATGGCATCCACCACCTACGTTCAGTTCTTCAAGGGTGCCCTGTTGCTGATCTGCTCCACCTTTGTCGTCATCGCCGTTCTCACTCGCGGTCTCGGCACCGACCCGAATCAGGGCGGCAGCAAGGAGTATCACAAATTCCAGACCCTTCAGGCGGTTGTTAACAACGGCGCTCTGGAGGTTGCCGGCTATGACGTCGTTGCAGGACTCGATTCTGACTTCGGCAAAGCAGGCTTTGTCAAACTCTCGCAAGACGGGATAGAAACTGTGTGGCATCTCAAAGAAGCTGCCGCCGGCTACCAACTTGTAGAAGCCCTTTACACCACCGAACTGGCTAACGGGACCAAGCTCTTTAACGGTGCGCCCAAAGAAGATGGCAAATTCTTCGCAGTCGGCCACATCAAGGAGATCACCGTTGACGGCAAGGAGATCGCTCAGACCGGCGCACTCGGTCCGCTGGCTTACCTGAACAAATTCAAGGACAGCACAATCGTGCTGTGGGGCAAGAAGTACGTCAAGACTGCTGACGGCGCCACCACCACCATCTACTACCAGAAGCCAACTCCGGGCAGCCGCATCCTGCGCCCCGGCCTGAAGTTCAAGGTCGACAACGCCACCGGCCTCCAGAAGTTCAACTTCATCTCGTTGATGCTGGCCCTGTTCTGCGGAACCGCCGCACTGCCGCACATCCTGATCCGCTACTACACGGTGCCGAGCCAGGCGGCTGCCCGTAAGTCGACCATCGTCGGTATCGCCGCCATCGGCTTCTTCTACATCCTGACCCTCTAC
>PKTY01000027.1:0-6590 GCA_002869725.1 Desulfuromonas sp.
ACCCTTCCCCTGTTTAAGTTGCTGGAGATCGTCGATCACGCACAGGCTGCTGTTACGACGATCTTCCATCTCGTCGAAAATCTTCTCGGCCATGCCGCTGACATCCTCAGCCACCTTGCCAATCTCAACGATGTTGTCACTTTGCCTGGACGTTGCCTGCATCATTTCAGAGGTCATCGACCTGACCCCCTCAACGGAAGCAACAATATTCTTGGCGCCAGAAGATTCTTCGCGGGTGGCATTCGATACCTGAGTGGACATCTCTCCGAGCTCTTCGACAGAACGACTGACTCCGGTGACAGCCTGGCTGATCTCACGAGTGGAGAGTCGAATTTCATTGGCCATGGTCATCGCCAGATCAGAACTCTCCAGAATCTGGGAGAGGACTTCAGCCGTCCCCTGCCCCTCAGCCAAACCTTCATCGACCAGACCCCGGGTTAGCGCAACCTGACTTACATTCTGATCAATATATTTCTGAATTTCGTCGATAATCCGGTCGATTCTATCGGTGGAGGCGGCAGCTTCTTGAGCCAGACTTCGAACTTCATCGGCCACGACCGCGAAAGATCGTCCGTGTTCACCGGCCTGTGCGGCAATAATCGCCGCATTGAGAGCCAGTAGGCTGGTCTTCTGAGTCAAGGCAGCAACCACCGAGGTGACCGAACCGACCTCCTCCCCCTTACTGGCAAGGTTGCGAATCGTCTGCTCGGATTCCTCAACAGAGTTCAATATCCCTTGCATCCGCTCCAGCAACTGACCGACAGTATCGACCCCCTGCCCGGCCCGAGCCTTGACCTTTTCGGACATCTCAAGAGAACTCACGCTTCGTTCCTCGACAGCCCCCACCGTATACTGGATTTCCGTCATTGCCGCGATCGAACGGTCCATGAACTGAGTGAGTGTGTGCATGCTGCTAGCAACATGGTCGATGGATGCCGAAATCTCGCCAGCGGCGGCCAGGGTCGTATCGACCGAGGACTGAATCACCGAAGCACCATTGGTGATCTCCGTCGTCGCAAGTGCAGTCGATTCCACCGACCTGCGCAAAGAAGAGATCAGCTGGCCATGATCGGCACGATATTTCATGAAATGCTGGTGAGTCAGGTCGATTTCGTCAGTCAATGTCTCCACAGCATCGAGAAGCCTGATTCTGGTCAAAGACGAAGAGATCTGATCTGCGAACAGTTTGATCGTTTCGACATCGGTCTCGTCGAGTTGCCTCCGGGTCAATTTGTTGTCGACACAGACCACGCCCACAGACTGTCCGCGCATAATAATGGGACAGATAATGAAGCTGCGCGTTCTCAACTGAGGCAAACTGTCGTAGGGATCCTTGAGGTGGTGATCTTCGGACAGCTGGCGGATATCACTGACCAGCACAGCCTGGCGATCATTGACCGCCTTGAAGATACAACCGGCATTCAAATTAAACGGGTAACTCGCCGGTTTGAAATGGGCCTGGGTATCGGAGCGACTGACAAGGAACCGCAAATGCGTTTCATCCTCGTCGAGCAGCAGAATATTGATCCGATCATAGCCGATCACCTCGTGGAGACCATTGGCAGCAAGACGCAGCACCTCGTCCTGATGGATACTGCGCTGCAGATCCATGTTGATCACATGAAAATTTTTGATGCTGCGATCCAGGTCGGTGAAACGACGTTCAAAAGTCTTTTTCTGATTAGCGATCTCGATATTGAGCAGGTCGAGTTTATGGGCCCGGTCATGCACCTGCTGAGTGGCCCGGCCTATGAAAAAACCGCAGGTTCCGAGAACGATTGCCGTGCCCACTCCCATATAGAGATAGAGAGAAATGTTAGAGAGAATATTGCTCACTACCTGGGTCGACAGATCCCGTCCATCATCCCAGAACAACAGCAAGCGTAGCGCTATCCAGCCGACAGGGGCCATGATGCCGAGCAGCATACCCACCGCAGCATAGATCCAACCTCTTCCGGACAGGCCATTTGTTGAAGAATTGACGACCACCAGCGTTACCTCACCTGACTTGGAAGCCCTAGAGAAATTCCCAGAGCCTCTGCGGCATTGACCAGATCACCTTGCGGGTCGACCCGGTTGAGAGCATCGACAGCGGTACCAATGTCGACAGCGACCACCGAGCGCCCGGCCAGTGAGACCATCTGCCCGAATTCCCCTGCGGCTACCAGCTCGACCGCCTTGACGCCGAATCGCGAGCCAAGGATACGATCGAAGGGAGATGGCGTCCCGCCCCGCTGCACGTGTCCCAGCACAACGACCCGGGTCTCCACATCGAGACGATTTTCAACCTCGGCGGCGACCCGAGCCCCAATCCCCCCTAACCGCTCGACACCCAAATTCTCTTCCGCAGAGACCTGGGTCACCTTCTGTCCATCGCAGGGGAAGGCCCCTTCGGCAACCACCACGATGGAGAAACGACTGCCCCGCTCGCGACGCTGATCTATTGCCCGGCAAATCTCACCGAAATCAAAGGGGATCTCCGGAATCAAAATCACATCGGCTGAACCGGCCAGACCAGATTCAAGGGCAATCCAGCCGGCATCACGTCCCATGACCTCAAGGACCATGACCCGGTGATGACTCTCGGCAGTGGTATGCAGGCGGTCGAGGGCCTCCGTGACAATACCGACCGCCGTATTGTAACCAAATGTGACATCGGTGCCACGGAGATCGTTATCGATCGTCTTAGGCACCCCAACCATCGGAATCCCACGTTCCTGGAGAGCCCTGGCGATTTTGAGGGAGCCGTCGCCACCGACCGTAATCAGAGCTTCGGCACCCAATCGACGGAAATTACCGACCACTTCAGCCGACACATCGACAAGTCGCGTCTCTCCACCATCGACAACCGGATAAGCCAGCGGGTTGCCGCGGTTGCTGGTTCCGAGAATCGTCCCGCCGCGAGGCAGGATGCCACGCACCGCATCGAGAGTAAGCTCGCGCCAACGAGGCTCGCCGACCAGACCGTCAAATCCGTCCTCAATACCAAGGACCCGCCACCCATAACGAAGGATGGCAGTGCGCACCACGGCGCGAATCACCGCATTCAAACCTGGACAATCGCCCCCCCCGGTGAGGATAGCAATCGTTTTGGGTTGGGTCTTCATCGGCGAACCTTCTGCCGGTAACATCCGGCTAGATCAGGGGTTTTTATCGGTGAGCTGCTCAGTGGCAATGGCCAGTTTAACGAATCCGCTTTCTTTGGCGACATCCATTAGAGTGACAACCTTGCCATGGCGTGCTTCATGGTCGGCAAGGAGCAGAAAAGTCGTCCGTGACGCCTCGGGCTGGCGCGCCAGAAGAGCCTGGCGAAAGGCCTCCATGGTGACCTTTTCCTCGCCAAGGTAAATGTCACCCTGCTTGGAGAGATAGACCTTGAATTCCTGGGGTTCCCGAGCGATGCGTTCGGCAGACGATTCGGGGAGTTTAATGGAGAGCCCGGGAGTTTCAACAAAGGTGGTCGAGATCATGAAAAAAATCAGCAACAGAAAGACCACGTCGACCATGGGTGTCAGGTCGATACGGGGCTCCTCACGCTCTTTCCCCCAAAACCCCATTTACTCCCCCAGCAGGTCGACCAGACGCAGAGAAAATTCTTCCATCTCGAGGGAGAGATGCTCCGCCCGGCTGGTCAGATAACGGTGGGCAAGAATAACCGGAATCGCCACCGTCAGCCCGGAGGCTGTGGTAATCAAAGCTTCGGAAATCCCTCCTCCCAGAGTCGCAGGAGTCCCCATCCCCTGGGTCGCAATCACGTTGAAAGCGCGGATCATGCCGAGCACGGTACCGAGCAAGCCGAGTAACGGCGAGATGGTGGCAATTGTCCCCAACAGACCGAGAAAACGTTGTAGCGGCGCCACTTCGCGACGACCGGTCTCTTCGACGACAACTTTGATCTGCTCGCGGTTGCGGCCGGCGCAGCGCAACGCGGCGAGAAAAATTGCCGCGAGCGGGGTGTCGTTCTGATGGCAGGTCGTGACCGCTTCATCGAGGCGTTGTTTGGCGACCAGCGGTTCGATCAGGTGAGCCAGTCCCCGGCTTTCACGGCGCACCCGGGCATAGGTCCAAAGCCTTTCGAGAAAGATCCCGAGCGCAAGCACCGAACAGAGGGCGATGGGATACATCAGGTAACAGACCTTTTGAATGATTGGCAACATGGATTTCCGACTCCTGAAGGAAGCCCCCGACAAAATAGGTCGAGGCAGATTGGCAAGTAATTCTAAGGAGTTTATGGCGGGATTACAATCAAAAGATCAAAGCCGGAAATTCTAATGATCCACTTTGGCAAGTTCCCTGAAAATCGGCTCGAACATGGCGTAGGTTTCATTCAGGTGCTGGGGAATAACCCGGATATCGGCCAGCACCGGCATGTAGTTGGTATCGCCAGCCCAGCGCGGCACAATGTGCAAGTGCAGGTGGTCGGCAATACCAGCACCGGCAACCTGGCCAATATTCCAGCCGACATTGAAACCCTGAGCAGCGCAACTGTCACGCAGGACTTGCTGGCACAGGGTCAGGAGACGATGTATCTCCAGGATTTCGTCAGCCTCGAGGTCGGCAAGGTCATGGAGGTGCCGGTAAGGGACGATCAGCAGATGACCGTTGCTGTACGGGTAGCGGTTCATGATCACAAAACCACGTTTACCACGCAGCAGCACCAGCCGATCGACATCTCGACCAGGATCATCATCGAGGCAAAACACACACTGACTGCTGGCCTCAGTCGTAATGTATTCCAGCCGCCATGGAGCCCAAAGCTTTTCCATCAAATCAACCCGCGTAATCTACCCTCGTCGATTCAGCAGACAAGGGATGCACCTTCAGGCCTCGTTAGAATCAGGGGGATGGGTCCTACATCAAACGAACGCCATGCGCCAACGACCCTGAGTCAATTCAGTCGATACGGATGATCGAACCCTTGATCCGATGACCGACTTCGATCAGCCCGACCGAGTGAAACGACATGCCACGACGGTCTGTTGCGCTGCCAGGATTCAAGATGAGCATACCATCACGCACCATGCAGACCGGACGGTGGCTGTGACCGTAGACCAAACAGTCGAGCTTGACCCCGGAAAACTCATTAAGAATACGCTGTTCCAGCCCTTGAGGAGGGCCCCATCCGTGCATCAGACCGATGGAAAAACCCCTGACCTCGAGCAGTTTTTTGACAGGTACGCCGGGAGTGGCCGGATCCATGTTGCCGCGCACGGCGTGCACCGGGCAGTCTCCGAAAACGTGCAACAGTTCGGGGTCCACCAGGTCGCCAGCATGCAGGATCATGTCGACCGGTGCCAGGCAGTGTTCGACGAGATCTTGCAAAAAAGCCACGGCCTCGCCACTGCCGGGGAGATGGGTGTCCGAGAGCACACCGATTCTGAACGTTTTTTCGAGATCCTTGACCGAAGACACGGAAAACACTCCATCATCTTCTGCTTGCCACAAACAACAGCTTCAGTGAATACCACAACAGCATCACCAGGGCAATCACCGGCAGTACCGGAACAAAGCGGCCACTGACCTGGGCCAGCAGAATGGCACTCAGCAGAGCAACCACTGCAACCGGCAGATAGCAGCCGAACCTGCCATACCTAGCGAGCGTCAGCCCGGGAGCTCGGAGCAGGTTGTCATTGATAACATGGCGGCTGGCAACCATCGAAAAGAAAGCCACCATGATCCAGTCGGAGATGCCGAATACCGGCACCAGCGAAGAGGCTCCGGGTAAAGTCAGCTTGATCAGCACCATGTCGACCAGAGGCGGAGGCCCGACCGGCTTGCGATAGTAGCTTTCAATCTGTCGGGCAAAGCCGGCCGTCGGTCCCGCCGACCAGCTGGCAAAATCGGCCAGGGACATCACCAGACAAACCGGCAGCAGTTCCCAGAGACGCCGCACATAGCGTGCCAGAACTGCTCCGACAAAGGTGGCAACCAGCAAAAGTAAACCGGACTTGAGAATCATCAGCCAGGGCAAGCCGCGTTCGTCAGGTGCCCAGAGGTTGATCAACCAGACAGCCACACCGAGCAGCAGGCCCCACATCAGGTAAAAGCCGCGTTCTCTCCGTTCCGGGTGCAACAGCAGGGCCGGAAGCAGCAACTGGGCGGCGCCATAGAGTTGCAGAAACAGAAAGAGCGCCGGCCACCAGAGCGAGGTAGATGTGACCAACTGGCCAAACGACCACAAACCAAGCACTGCCACGCACCACAGCAGGTGGCTCATAATCAGGATCAGGATGAGTCGGCGATTATTACGGCTGAAGGTGGTCAGGCTCTGCCAGGACATCAACCGGCCTCTGCTTGCTGCAGGTTGTCAGCGATCAGTAACGCATCTTGCCGGGCACGCAGCCACGCACCCCCCCACGAGGGTCATCAACATCTCCGTCACGGCGGGGGATTAGGTGAATGTGAGCATGAACAACTGTCTGTCCAGCCGCAGCTCCACAGTTCACACCGACATTGAAGCCGGTAATTTTCGGGTCGTTCTGCTGAATCTGTTTCTTCATCAGCAGCAGAAGAGCCTCAGCGTCTCGACGCTCGGCAGGGGTCATGGAGAAGTAATCGGCGGTGTGCCTCTTGGTCACGATCAGATGGTG
>PKTY01000027.1:6597-7544 GCA_002869725.1 Desulfuromonas sp.
ATGGTGTCCTTCGCTGACCGGGTGAAGATCGACCAGCGCAAAAGCCGTTCCGAATTCACAAACCGACTTGTGTTTCACCAGCGCATCACAAAATGGACAGTCGTGCTCACTCATAGATTTCTCCTACCAACCTCTCCATAATCCGGCTGAGCATCATTCAACCGGCCAACCAGTCGTAAATAACTTTTCCAACCGTTCCCAGAACCAGAATCTCCAGGATAAACAGCCAGAGAACAAATTTCTTTTTGTCTCGTTTGCGCAGAGTCTCAGGCAGCAGACGATTGAAGTCCCGGTTAATATTTTCCCAGGCCTCTTTGAATACGCTCGGCGGCGAAGCTGCTCTTTTGGGCGCCTGCCTGCCACCGGTAACTTTCTTTGTGCGGCTCATCGCTTTCTGTTCACCTTATGACGAGTATCAGGGTCGACCCGTCATCAAACATCAAACAGCTTCCCCTGCATCCACAACGGAGCCTGGTCCTGGCCGCGTTCAATGACCTTACGAGCCTTGATCCATAATTGACGGGTCAATTCGATGTCGTAACCGGAATCGTGCAAGCACCCGTCATCGACCTCAAGGTCACAATGTCTGGCAACGGTGGCGAGTTTGAAATTGGCCATCCGGCTGCGCTCCTCCTGCAGAATCTGCGCCCAGACCAGCATGACATCGAGACAGGGGAACCAGAACCAGCTACCGAAGAAACGGTCGCCGTTCTTTTCCCAAAAACGCCTCAAGAATGGCATATCGAAACTGTGCGCATTGTAGCCGATCAGCTGAAATTTGTCGCTGCGGTTGAATTTATCGACGTACTGGCCGAACATCACAGAGAGGCGAGCGTAGACATCCTGAGGGTCGAGAAATTCCTGCCGGTCAACCTTCAGGCAGTCAGGGTGGGTCGGTGGAAGGAACTGACGACGATCGATACCGGTGACCTTGATGGCCTCGTCCT
>PKTY01000076.1 GCA_002869725.1 Desulfuromonas sp.
ACCGACGACTATGGGCAGATGGCTGTCAACTACCTGGGTCCGGTCGGCACTTTCCGTTACCTGTCGGCCATCGATATTCTCAACGGTGAGAAGCTCGACCAACTCAAAGACCGTTTTGTTTTGATCGGGACCACCGCCGCAGGCCTCCACGACCTGCGCAGTACCCCGTTTTCCACGGTCTATCCCGGAGTCGAAATTCACGCTACCGTGATCGACAACCTGGTGACCGGCAACATCATGAATCATGAACTCCTTGCTGAACGCGGGCTGACCCTGACTCTTCTGGTCGCGGGCGGTCTGCTGCTTAGCGCTCTGCTGGCTTATGCCTCCCCGCTGGTTGGCGGGATCGGTGGTGTATTGATCATGACCCTCGGGCTGATCGGCAACTACTGGTTCTTTTTCCGCAACGATCTTATCGTCGGCCTTGTCTACCCGGGGGTGGCTTTGAGCGCAATCTTCCTGGGTGTGACCATTTTCAACTACTTCTCGGTCGGGCGCGAGAAGCGTTTTATCGATCTGGCCTTCTCCCGCTATATTTCACCCCAGGTGGCGACCCAGCTCAAGCGTGATCCGAGACGCCTGTCGCTGAGTGGTACCGAGAAAGAATTGACCATTCTTTTTAGCGATATTCGTGAGTTCACCACCATCTCAGAACGGATGACGGCCCAGCAACTCGGTCAGTTTATGAACCACTATCTGACCGCCATGGGGCGTGACATTCTCGCCACCCGGGGAACGGTCGACAAATTCATCGGCGATGCAATTATGGCCCTTTGGGGGGCCCCTCTTGACGATCCCCAGCATGCCCAGAACGCTGTCCATGCCGCCCTGACTATGCAGACAACTCTTGTCACTCTGAACAATCATTGGCAGGAAAGCGGTTTGCCGGAGGTCAAGGTTGGTATCGGTATCAATACCGGTGTGGTCAGTGTCGGCAACTTTGGTAGTGAAGAGCGTTTCGACTATACGGTGCTCGGTGATGCGGTCAATCTGTCTTCACGACTGGAGGGTCTGACCGGCCTCTACGGAGTCGGTATCATCATTTCGGAAGCGACCCGTCAGGCTCTGGGTGACGATTTTTTCTGTCGCAAGATCGACCGGGTGCGCGTCAAGGGCAAAAAACGGCCGGTGACCATCTACCAACCGCTGGTTGCCGGTGCTCCCTCCTCGGAACTTGCCAGGGAAGTCGCCACCTTCGAGCAAGCCCTCGAACTCTATTACGATCGGCGCTTTGCGGATGCCGTAGAATTGCTGGAACAGCTTCAGCAGCAGTCTCCCTGTCGGCTTTACAGCTACTTCATTGGCAGGACCCAGGGCTTTATAGACACCCCACCAAGTGACGATTGGGATGGGGTGACCGTACACGCCCGCAAGTAGGTGAACTTTCTCCAGAGCTCGGCAATCTCTCCTTTACTCGGGCCCGATCGTGACTTAAAATATCGCCTTAATGTCTAACTGCCAAAGCCAAGAGTGTGACTGCATAACCTGTCTGCCTGAGGGTGACCTCTTGCGCCTGGCGACCTCTGGTGACCTTCCCCTCCTTGAGCGGATCGAGCGTGCCAGCCAGAGCCACCCCTGGTCTCTGCACCAGTTCGCCGAAGAGCTGGCCAACCCGGTCTCACGCATCGACCTCTACCTGCGTGACGGACTGCCGGCGGCCTTCCTCTGCTCCTGGCTGATTGCCGGGGAACTGCAGATCCAGAACCTGGCCACGGCACCGGAGTTTCGCCGCCAGGGGCTTGCCGCTCGTCTGCTTGAATATGTGCTGACCCGCAGCCGCCGGCAACGTCTTGACTCCGCCTGGCTGGAGGTGCGAATCAGCAACGACGCGGCCATTGCTCTGTACCGCAGGTACGGTTTTGCCGATGCCGGAGTGCGTCAGCGCTACTACGCCGATGGTGAGGACGCTCTGGTGATGGGATTGTCGGTTGAGTCGAAAGAACGTTGAACTGAACGGGGCTATCCCCCAGCGTCTTTATTTTAGAGATGGATGACTATGAAGAACTACCGTACCAAGATTATCTCCAACCAGGAGATTTCGCCGGGCTACTACCGGATGCGCATTTTGGCGCCCGGTTTCGGCGAGAAGGCCCACCCCGGACAGTTTGTTATGTTTCGGGTGCAGCGTTCTCTGCCGCCGCTTTTGCGCCGCCCGTTCGGGATTTTTCGCACCGGCTTTCTGCCCGCCGACTGCGACGGTCTGCCTCCCCAGGAGTATGTCGAAATTCTTTACAAGGTGATCGGTCGCGGCACCGGAATCATGGCCGAACTGCACGAGGGGGACCGGGTTGAACTGCTCGGGCCGCTCGGTAATGGTTTCGATGTCCGGGCCGGGAGCGGAGAGCGGATCCTGGTTGGAGGGGGCATCGGCCTGGTGCCGCTGTTCATGCTGGCCAGCGAACTGGTGCACAAGGGCGAGACGGTACGCCTGCTGATGGGGGGGCGCACCCGTGATGATATTCTGGCGGTGACCGAGTTCGAGCGACTCGGCGTTGAAACCTATGTCTCGACCGATGATGGTAGTCTCGGCGAGGAGGGGCTGATCACCCAGGTTCTCGAACGTAAACTGATCAAATACCCAGGGGCTGAGGTGTTCGCCTGCGGGCCGATGCCGATGCTCAAGGCGGTGCGCGAGATATGCCAGCGTTTCAAAACTCCTCTGCAGGTCTCTCTTGAAGAATTCATGGCCTGCGGGGTCGGAGCCTGCCTCGGCTGCGTGGTCAAGGGGGCCGGCCATAGCGACGAGAATCCCAGCTATCTCTGTACCTGCAAGGTCGGCCCGGTGTTCAAGGCCGAATATCTCGACTGGAGTGCCTTGGGGCACGGCCAGGGCGAATGCGGGGGGTGCGCCTGATGCGGGAGCAGATCATGAACAAGCGACCCAGCCTGGCTGTGGAGATTGCCGGTATCAAGATGCGCAACCCGGTGATGCCGGCCTCTGGAACCTTCGGTTACGGTGAGGAGTACACGCCGTTTCTCGACCTCGAGCGGATCGGCGCCGTGGTGACCAAAGGACTCTCTCTGAAACCGAAGGCGGGCAACCCGACGCCGCGCATCGCCGAGACGATCAGTGGCATGCTCAATGCCATCGGCCTGCAGAATGTTGGCATCGACGCCTTCATCAAGCATAAGCTCCCCTTTTTACAGACCATCAACACGCCGGTGATCGTCAACTTTTTCGGCAACACTCTGGAGGAGTACGCCGAGGTCGCCAGTCGTCTTGATGACATCCCCGAGGTGGCCGGAGTCGAACTGAATATCTCCTGCCCGAACGTCAAACAGGGGGGGATCGTGTTCGGCACCGACCCGAAAGCCGCTGCCGAGGTGGTCGCCCTGGTGCGCAAACGGCTGTCCAAACCTCTGATCGTCAAACTGACGCCGAATGTCACCGACATCAGTGTGGTGGCCCGAGCTGCCGAGGAGGCCGGTGCCGATGCCTTGTGCTGCATCAACACCCTGACCGGCATGTCCGTCGATATCTGTACCCGCAGGCCGCGTCTGGCCAATCGTACCGGCGGCCTGTCTGGCCCGGCCATTCGCCCGGTGGCGGTGCGCATGGTCCACCAGGTGGTACAGGCAGTGTCGATTCCGGTGATCGGCGTCGGCGGCATCGTCCGTCCTATGGACGCCATCGAATTTTTGATTGTCGGTGCCAGGGCTGTCCAGGTCGGGACCGCCAATTTTGTCGATCCGGCCGCCATGCTCAGCATTATCGACGGCATCGAGGAGTTTCTGATCGAGGAAGGCCTCGATGACATCCATCAGCTGATCGGCAGCCTCAGATTGTGAAAAGGTCAAAGGTGAAGGGGACTGTCCCGGCCCCTCACGGGACTGTCCCCGGGTCGGCAAAGGGAGAAGGGTGATGGATATCATCACCACGCATATCAATGCCGATTTCGACTGCCTCGGCTCGATGATAGCCGCGCGCCGCCTCTACCCTCAAGCCGTGATGGTCTTCCCCGGTGGCCAGGAACGCAGCCTGCGCCAGTTCTTCCTTAAAAGCGTCCAGTATCTCTACGGCTTCAAACGGCTCAAGGAGATCGATCTTTCTCAGATCCGCCGACTGATTCTGGTCGACGTCAACCAGAGTTCGCGGATCGGTCCCTTCTCCAAGGTGATCGGCCGCTCCGGGGTCGAACTGCATGTCTACGATCACCATCCCCAGCCAGTCGATGACCTGTGTGCTGCGGTCGAGCATGTTGAGCCGGTCGGATCTACGGTGACTGTCTTCTGTCATCTATTCATGGAGCGCGACATCACCCCCACCCCAGACGAAGCGACCATGATGATGCTTGGCCTCTATGAGGACACCGGGAGCCTGACCTTCAACACCACGACCGTGCGCGACTACCAGGCAGCCGCTTTTCTGCTTGAGGCCGGGGCCAGCCTCAACACCGTAGCCGATTTTCTGGTTCAGGATCTGACTCCCGACCAGGTGCGGGTCCTCAATGACCTGATCGCCACCCAGGCAGTCCTCAATATCCGGGGTGTCGATATCACCATTGCCCACGCCTCCATCGATTATTTTGTCGGTGATCTCGCCGCTCTGGTCCACAAGCTCAAGGAGATGGAGAATCTCGACGCCCTGTTTGTGGTGGTGCGCATGGAAAACAGGGTGTTCATGATTGCTCGCTCGCGCATCGAAGCGGTTCCTGTCGGCGAGATCCTGGCCGAGTTCGGTGGAGGTGGACATGCTGCGGCCGCCTCCTGTACGGTGCGCGACCAGACTCTGCTGCAGATTCTCGAGCGCCTGCCGCTGGTGCTGCAACGTCTTGTCCGGCCACTCTGGCTGGTTCGACAGCTGATGTCGACTCCTGTGAAAACAGTCGCTCCTGAAGAATCGATTGCCGGGGCTCATCAGACCCTGTCGCGTTTCAACATCAACGCCATGCCGGTGGTTGAGCAGGGGAGCGTGGTGGGGATCATTACCCGTCAGTTGGTCGACAAGGCGGTCTACCACGGACTGCGCGATCAGCCGGTCAGTGAGTACATGGCCAGCGATTTTCACACGGTGGAGCCTCAGAGCCCGATCGAGATCCTCAAAGGGTTGATTGTCGAGAGCAACCAGCGCTTTGTTCCGGTACTCGATGATGGCAAACTGGTCGGCGCGGTGACCCGTACCGATATGTTGCGTCACATGGCCAGCAGCAGCGGGGCTCGTTCAGGCCCTAACGGAACCGGGCTGGTGAGCCGGGGCGGCAAACAGTTCAAGCCGAACCAGGTGCGGCGGCTGATTCGCAATCGCTTGCCGGAGCGAATCCAGCAGCTGCTCACCCGCCTTGGCGAGGTGGGTGAGAGTCTGGCTTGCAAGGTCTTTGTGGTCGGCGGCTTTGTGCGCGATCTGCTCCTCAATCAGCAAAATCTCGACCTCGATATCGTGGTTGAAGGGGACGGTATCGCTTTTGCCGAGGCTTTTGCCGCTGAACAGGGATGTCGGGTGCGCTGCCACCACAAATTCGGCACGGCGGTGATCATCTATCCCGACGGTTTCAAACTCGATGTCGCCTCGGCCCGCATGGAGTTCTACCTGCACCCTGGTGCCCTGCCGGCCGTGGAACACTCTTCGGTGAAAATGGATCTTTACCGGCGAGACTTTACCATCAACACCTTGGCGATCAGCCTCAACCCCGAAAGCTACGGGGAGATGCTCGATTATTACGGTGGGCAGCGTGACATCAGCGAGCGGGCGATCCGGGTCTTACACAATCTGAGTTTTGTCGAAGATCCGACCCGCATGTTTCGCGCGGTACGTTTTGAGCAGCGCCTCGGTTTTCAGATCGGTCGGCAGACCGAGCATCTGTTACGCAGCGCCGTGCGCCTCGGCCTGCTCGACAAGGTCAGCGGCAAGCGCCTGTTCAACGAGCTCTGCATCATTTTCAATGAACGGGACCCGCGACCTGCAGTGCTGCGCCTCCACAAGTTTGACCTGCTGCGCGCCCTGCATCCGCAGTTCGGCGATCAAAACGATGCCAGCCACACCTTCACCGAAGCCAAGCGCGCCATCGACTGGTATGAGCTGCTCTACACCGGTCACCCCTGTGAACACTGGCTTTGCTACCTGTTGGTATTGACCGCTGGCCTTAATGATAAGGCCATGGGCGAATTGGTCAATCGGCTGCAGGTGCCGTCACGCTTTGTCGAGACACTGACCGTTCAACGCAGCGAGGCTTTCGCCACCTTGAAACGGCTGGAACGCCGTCGAAGTGGGAGCGACCCCAGAGACAGTAGTCTCTACCGCTGGTTCGAACCCTTCGCCGCGGAGCTGCTTCTGATGATGATGGCGTTGACCGGCAAAGAGCATGTTCGCCAGTGGCTGTCGCGTTACATCGGTCACCTGCGCGACATCAAGCCTCTGCTGACCGGCCACCAGCTCGCGCAACTCGGCATCCCGCCTGGTCCGCTTTACAAGAAGGTCCTCGCCGAACTGTTCAAAGCTCAGCTCGACGGCCGGGCGACCACCATCGAGGAACAGTGTCACATGGCCTGGAAAAAATACGGTGGTTAGAGAACAACTTGAGAGGAAGAGCCCGAAGGCGATA
>PKTY01000136.1 GCA_002869725.1 Desulfuromonas sp.
CTGTCGATGTCCCGGTTGGCTTCTCAGACTCGAAGCGCTTGGGGTTTTATCGAGCCATGGCTGTCCGCAATTTGTTGATTGAGCTGAACATGCCAAAGGCGAAAATTGAAGTTTCGGTCGCTGAAAGCAAGGGATCGGCGGACGCATCGATAGTCAGAGTTCGAGCGAACTGAGGCAGCTGGTCGCTGAATTTTTTGAACCAAGAAAGCACACTGAGGCTTAGAGTTGAGAGGACATCCCCACCGCAATTTTGTCTTGGTTTTACTGATCAGCTGTATCGGTCTTTTCCTGTGGGCAAGTTTCTCCGAGGTTGATGTAATCGTTCGGACAGAAGGCCAGATCATTCCTGCGGGCAAATCACAGATTGTCCAGCACCTTGAAGGGGGGATTGTCCGTAAAATTCTGGTTCAGGAAGGGCAGGTTGTGGGGAAAGGAGAGGCTCTCATTGAACTCTCTGACGTGCAGTCCCGCTCCGATCTGGGACAGGAACAGTCGCACCTCGACGCCCTGAGAGGTCGTGAGGCCCGTCTGTTTGCCGAGGTCAACGGTCTCGACAGAATTGATTTTCCGGAAGAGTTGAACGACCCGAAGGTGATCCGGGTTGAGCAGGCCGCCTGGGAAGCGCGTCGTACCCAGCAGGCAGAAGAACTGCAGGTGCTACAGGCCCTTAGTCTGCAGACTCGCAACGAGTTGACAGAAGTGATCTCCAAGCGGGAGAACCTTTTGGAAGAACTCGAACTCGCTGAGCAGAAACACCGGGTTATAGCCGACCTGAGGCGCAACAACGCGGCTTCGGAGCTAGAAGTTCTCGATAGCCAGATGCGCATTCAACGGCTCAAGTCGGAAATTGCTCAAGCAACAAATGCTGCACCACGTCTTGAGGCAGCCCAACTTGAGTCTGAGGCACGGCTCAAAGAGTCTGCCGCCAGGTTTCGGGCCGAAGCGTCCTCGACCCTGACCCAGGTTCGTGAAGACATTGAAAAGCTCAGTCACGAAATTGATACCAGTCGTGATCGCCTGCAGAGGAACATCGTCAGGAGCCCGGTTGCCGGAATGATCAATAAGTTGAATATATCGACCATCGGTGCGGTGGTGAGACCGAGCGAAGTCCTGCTGGAAATCACGCCGACCAACCAGCGGATTGTCGTGCAGACACGCTCCAACCCGGACGACCGTGCCCACCTGCGGCGAGAGTTGCCGGCCCGGGTGCGAATCGGTGCCTACGACTATGCGACCTATGGGACTTTTGAAGGGCATGTGACCGAGGTCAGTGCTGATACTTTGACTGACGAACGCGGCAACCGCTTCTACCGCGTCAATGTCGAAGTCGATCCCTCGACCTTGACCTCCCGGACTCGTCAACCCGGACTATTAATGCCTGGCATGGCCGCTAGCGCCGACATTGCTGTCGGCAAACGGACCATCCTCTCTTACATTCTTTCGCCCCTTCTGGAATTTCGTGATGGAGCTTTTCGCGCGAATTAGTTTTGTAGGGTCTTGCAAATTCTAACCGATAGAGAGATTGCCCATGTTTAAACAGCTCAAGATTTACTACTTCTTTGTGTCGCTGCCGTTTGTCCTGTTGCTGACCGGGGCCACCCTGTTTTTTGACGGGATCAAGGTGACAATTACCCGCAACCCGCATCCCCAGATCAACTACACCATTTTTGCCATTATTCTGATCGGCGGTGTTCTGGTTTTGCTCAACACCAGGCGCTTGGTTCGCGAGGCAAGATCTTTTCGCGAGTTTTTCAGGGCGGTGCACGCCAAGATAGAAAACAGTGCATTACAAAAGTTAGCGAACAGCGCAACTGGCGAGACGGCCTGTCTAATGCAGATGGTCGCAGCAACCGAGGGACGGCGGATATCCCACCAGGAGCAGGTTGCTATTGAGCATGAACTGACCAATGCCCGCTCCAGTCTGCTACGTCGTAATGCGCTCCCACAGTACTTGACCGGACTGCTGGTCGGTATGGGGCTCCTTGGAACCTTCATCGGTCTGCTTGCAACTCTTAACGATATCACAGTGTTGATTTCCAGCTTTGCCGATCTCGATATGCAGAACGCCAGTCCGCTGCTGGTATTCCGGACCATGATCGAACGGATGAAAGCGCCGATGCAGTCGATGGGAATCGCCTTCTCGGCCTCGATGTTCGGCCTGCTTGGGTCGATCATCCTCGGGCTGATGATGGTCGGACTGCGCCGCCTGCAGGGGGACATGTTTTCGATCTTGAGTTCCGAAGTCGCCCGGCACATCGAACTTGCCTTGGCTCAAGAGAACGAGCCGTTTGCCAGTTCGGGACAGGAGGTATCAGGGGATGTGACCGGAGTTCTGATGCGCATCGAGGAGCGTTATGCGGATGCGGCCCGTTCCCAGCAGCGCGCGTTGACCGCACTGGTTGATGATCTGCAGAAGCAGCGATCAGATCTGGTCCGCGCTCTTGCTGAGCAGACTGAGGTAAGTCGTGGCGTGAGGTCTGAACTGCAGCAAGTTGGGCGACAACTGGTCGCGTTTGGCGAGTCGGCGGAGCAGAACAGTGTCCGGATTGCCGACCAGGTCTCTGAGTTGACGGTACGCATGGCTGGTGATGCGAAAGAAATTCAGCAGTATCTTTCTGAACAGATTGACGAGCAGAAGCGCCTGCGCCAGGACCTTGGTTCCTATAAGGTCGAGGAGCGCCTTGCTGAGGCCGCACGCATGCAGCAACGCGCCCTGACAGTGGTTATCGATGATATCCGTCAGCAACGTGGGGAAATGCTTCAGGCCCTCTTAGAACAGACTGAAGCCAACCATAGCGCTCGTAGCGAACTGCGCCAGGTCGGTGGGCAGCTCGAAGGCATCCATTCGATCATCGGCAAAGGGCACGATGAGCTGGCAACACGCCTTGCCGATTTGACGGTGCGAGTAGGGGCAGAATCGAGGGAGTCGCGGCTCGCCCATGAAGAGACTGGCAAACAGCTGGCCGGTCAATTGCGAGAAGTCGGCAGTCAGATCGATGCTCAGCTTGGCACTCTGTCTGCAAGCCAGAGCAAAGGACATGCTGAGATATGTGAGCAGGTTGCTGTCCTCATGCAGCATCTCGATGCCAACGAGGAGCAGGCAATAACTCTTCTGGGACGGCAACTCGATGAGCAGCAAAAACTCTTCACGGCACACAGTTCTCAACATGCGGAGCGTGGCAAGGAGAACAGTCAGCTTCGCACCGATCTTCATCAGCTTGCTACCCAACTGCTCACTTTGGGCTCAGGCATGGAAAAAGGGCATGGCCGGATTGTCAGCCAGGTGGCCGAATTGGCCGGGCAGGTACAAAGTGGGACCAGCGGCTCGCACAACCTGCTGACCAAACAGCTCGGTGAGCAACAGAAGCTCCTTGAAGCATTGGTTCACTACAAGACCGAGCATAACGAAAACGGTGTTCAGGTTCGAGATGAACTACAGCAGTTAGGAAGTCAGCTTGGTCTGATCTGCGGTGGGGTGGAAAAAGGGAACGATCAGTTGTCGAACCAGCTTGCGCAGCTGATTGCTCACATGGCTACGGCCACCCCCCCAGCTGTTGATGCTTCAGCGCTTGAGAACGACAGTCAGGCGATTTAGAACGACGGGGTTGCACGACAGGCTGCCCGCGAAATTGATTAGCGGCGCTGACCTTAATAGATAGTAGTTCTTTCCATCGGTCGTTGGAACGAGGTGGACATGGAAGATCAGAGAAACAATGGAACGCCACAGGCGGAATCGAATGAACCGGGACCAGCTGTTCAGGTAGAGATTGCCATCATTGCAGATGATGGAACGATTTCTATCCCGAAAAGCCAGGCCCAACTCACCTTGGTCGAAGTCGCTGATATCGACTTGTTGCTGAGCTTTGCCGATGGTTCCTTTGTTATTATCCCAGGGGGAGCTTTAGACGCTACCAGTGGGCAACCTCCGATCATTGTCTTTCTCGATGATATACAATCAGCCTCATTGCAGCCTGAAAATCCGAAAATACTCACTCTCAACGAACTTTTTCAACAGGCTGAGATTGTCGATATCGCTCGCAAAGGAGTCCTTAGGGTCGCTAGCAGTCGGCTGATTGGAACGGATGCCGATGAAGAATTTGATGTCAACAACCCCGATGATTCGGAAAACGGTGACTCTAGCCCATCACAAAGTTCCGCCCCCCCGCAGAGAGTTACCTCTGCTTCACCCATGGTCGACTTCAATCAATCATCAGAGCCTTCTGGAGATGGTGCTGGTCGTGGTGGGAATGTACCCAATCTGCCGCCGATTGAAGTCGAGGAACAGGAAAATGTTCCTGATCAGGTTGTACCACGACCGGTGGTGTATGAAGACGCCCTGGAAATAGAAAATGTCTCAGATGCCATTCTGGTGATCGATAGGAATATAACCGATGACGATATCATCAATATCGCCGAGCAGAATTCGACGATTCCGATTACGGGGCGCGTCTACGGTGATGCCGATACTGGAGACCTGGTTACCTTAACAGTCAACGACAAAGTCTATTCGGCTCCAATCAACCCCGTTGATTATATCGATGAAGAGACAGGTCAGGTTGATACCATTCTGAGTTTCAGTATCGATGTGCCGGGCGCCGATCTGGTCGCTGACAGTGACAGTAGTATCGACGGTAGTCTGACCACAATTCGTGAGACAGTATTCGACCAGGAGGATTATCGGGTTGATGTATCGCCGCCCAAGCCGACCATCGACCTTGACCAGATCACGGAAGATAATCGGATCAATTTACAGGAATCCGGCGAGCCGATTGCGATTACGGGCAAAGTCGGCGGTGATGCCCTGTCAGGTGATACCGTCACCCTGACGATCAACGGTCAAGAGTATACCGGTCTGGTCGGTGAGGATTTTCTGTTCAGTATTGAGGTTCCCGGTAGCGCGTTGATCACCGATGAGGATCAGACGGTCGAGGCCAGTATTGTTACGGCTGATGATACGGCAGGCAATCCGAGTGAGGTCGGTACCGACAGCAAAACCTATCTGGTCGATGTGGAAGCTCCGGTGGTGGCAGCCGAGCAGACGCTAAGTTATGAAGAAAACCAGTCGCCTGGGGATGTGATTGCCGCAGTGGCTGTCTCTGATAACGTGGGGGTTGAAGGGTTCCGTTTCACTGACTCCGGAACATCTGAAAGCTTAGATGGTTTCTACACCATTACAGAAAATGGACAGATCCTCCTGACGGAGACTGGTTCTAGGGGTGCTCATAACGATTTCGAAGATGAGCCAAACAGTTTTGATTACTCGATTGAGGCCGTTGATGCGGCCGGGAACTGGTCTGCCGCTGAAACGATTACCCTGCGTGTCACCAACCTGGACGAACAAGCTCCGGTTGTTGCTTCAGACCAGAGCTTTATTTACGATCAGGCACTGACATCCGGATCCGTTGTCGCGACTGTTGCTGCGGAAGATGACGTTGGAGTCACAAATTTCCGTTTTGCCGAGACTGGAAATAATCTTTCGGCGAATGGCCAGTTCCGCATTGCACCCAATGGACAAATTTCTCTGGTCAGCGGCGGTGGGGGTGCTGGCGGGACTTATGACTTAAGGATCGAAGCTGGCGATGCAGCAGGAAACTGGTCAACCCCCGAGCAAGTCGAGCTCAAGGTCATTGCGATCCAGGAAATTGACGCAACCCCGCCAGTGATTCCCGAAGGACAAATCCTTTCCTATGCTGAAAACCAAACGGCGAACAATGCAGTCGGTACTGTCGCAGCCAGTGATGCTGTTGGCGTAACCTCCTTTAAATTCAGTGCAACCGGGAACGATCTTTCTGAAGACGGGTTTTTCAGGGTTGAATCGAGCGGACGAGTTTTCATCACTGAAGAAGGTATCGCTGCCGGGGTCGCCCAGAACGATTTCGAAACGGGCGAGAACAGTTTTGCATACTCTTTTCAAGCAGGTGACGCTGCCGGTAACTGGTCGGCTGCAGTGGCGGTCATCTTGGATGTGTCAGATGTTGATGAGAGCTCGAACACCCCGACGGTTACATTGGTCAACGACACAGGGATTGATGCGGCTGACCGGATCACGTCGGATGGCAGCTGGACGGTTGGGAACCTGGAGTCTGGGGCAACGGTTGAATACAGCCTGGACAGTACAGACGGCACTGATGGGACATGGAGTACGACGCTCCCGACTATTGGAGCGGACGACACCTACAGTTTCTATGTTCGGCAGGTAGACGATGCGGGGAATATGAGCCCCGGTACGGCGTTCAGCTTCACGTTAGATACGCAGACGACGGCGCCGATTGTTGCCTTGTTGAACGACACCGGGCCTGATGCTACCGACGGGGTTACCAGTGACGGCCGGTTGGACGTCACCGGTGTGGAAGCGGGAGGCCTTGTTGAGTACAGCCTGGACGGCGGATCGAACTGGAGCAGTAGCTTTACGCCTGTTTCCGGGTTGAACGACGTGACGGTTCGTGTGACCGATGTTGCGGGCAATACGTCGAGTACCCCGTTCATTTTTACTTTCGATAAGACGGCTCCATCTA
>PKTY01000380.1 GCA_002869725.1 Desulfuromonas sp.
ACAGAAAAGGCCGAGTCGGTTTTCAAAAAGCTCAATACCTTTCTCGGCAGTTTTGAAAAAATCAAGAGAGGGTTGGAGACGGCCGTGGAGGCTTACTCCAAGGCCGAAGGACAACTCGTAAGCGGCAAAGGGAACCTGGTCAAGCAGGTCGGGGAGTTCAAGAATCTCGCCCCGGCAATCCGGGCAGAACTGCCCGAATATTTCACATCAAAAGCCAACCTGGAGATCGACTATCTTGCGCCGCAAGAGTCAGCTGACCCACAGTCACTCCCCTGACAATAAGATATTCTTCTCCGGTCATCCCGAGCAAGAATATGAAAAGGAATCGTTATGTCTGAACAACCCCTGGCCAGTTTTGATGAACTGGGGCTTGCCCCCACGGTTCTCAAAGTCATCAACGAAATCGGCTACGAAACTCCGTCTCCAATTCAGGCCGAGAGTATTCCGCCACTGCTGGAGGGTCGCGATCTGCTCGGTCAGGCTCAGACCGGTACCGGCAAGACGGCGGCATTTGCTTTGCCGCTTTTGAGCCGAATCGACCCCAATCAGAATGTTCCGCAGATACTGGTGTTGACACCGACCCGTGAGCTGGCCCTGCAGGTTGCCGAAGCGATGAGTACCTATGCCCGTTATCTCCCCAGTTTTCATGTGTTGCCGGTCTACGGTGGGCAGAATATCGGCCAGCAGCTGCGCCAACTTGCCCGAGGCGTGCATGTGGTGGTCGGGACACCGGGGCGAGTGCAGGATCACTTGCGCCGGGGGACCCTCAAGCTCGACCGGGTGCGCAGTGTTGTGCTCGACGAGGCCGATGAAATGCTCAATATGGGGTTTGTCGACGATGTCGAGGAGATCCTCGCTCAGGTCCCCAGGGAGCGTCAGACCGCGCTGTTTTCGGCAACCATACCGAAGGAAGTGCTGGCCGTGGCGCGCAGGCATTTGGTCGATCCGGTTGAGATTCGTATTCGTTCAAAGACCACAACGGTTGAAACCATCAATCAGCGTTACTGGCAGGTCAAGGGACTGCACAAACTCGATGCCCTGACCCGGATTCTCGAGGCGGAGGAGATTGATGGCATGTTGATCTTCGTGCGCACCAAAACCGCTACGGTGGAACTCGCCGAAAAGCTGGAAGCCCGCGGTTTCTCAAGTGCGGCTCTCAATGGTGATATGACTCAGGTCATGCGGGAGAAGGCAGTGGAGCGTCTAAAAAGTGGCCTGCTTGATATCGTGGTCGCCACCGACGTTGCGGCGCGTGGGCTCGATGTCAAAAGGATCAGTCACGTGGTCAACTACGATATCCCTTATGATACCGAGGCCTACGTGCATCGTATCGGTCGCACCGGGCGGGCCGGACGTACCGGTGAGGCGATCCTGTTTGTGGCGCCGCGCGAAATGCGCATGCTGACAGCCATCGAGCGAGCAACCCGCCAGACGATCACTCCGATGAGCGTACCAAGTCGCAAGCAGATTGCTGACCGGCGCATCTCTCTGTTCAACGAACAGTTGACCGAAGCGATGCAATCTCAGGAGTTGGAATTTTTCGAGGAGTTGATCGATAACTATCAGCACGAATTCGATACCGGTTTGCGCAAGATCGCGGCAACGTTGGCGTATCTGGTGCAGAAGGACAAGCCATTGCAACCGGACGTCGCTCCAACTGATGACCTTCCGGTTGAAGGCGTTGAGCCACATGGCCGCAAGCAAGAGCCGGTCGGTGGCATGGAGGACGGTTTCGCGACTTTCCGGATTGAGGTTGGTCGCATCCACGGTGTTGAGCCCAAGCATATCGTTGGCGCCATCGCCAACGAGGCGAGGATCTCCAGTCAGGGAATCGGCCGAATCAGAATTTATGAGGACCACTGCCTGGTCGACCTCCCTGCGGATGTGCCACGCCAGATTCTCAAACATTTGCAGAATGTCTGGGTCTGTGGACAGAAACTGCGAATTGCCGCGGTCAGCGACAGTGACGATAAACGCCAGAGAAAATTCCAGAAACGCCGCATTATTGGCAAAAAGATCGATAGACCTTGGCAGAAAACAACAACAAAGAGCCGGCGTGGGCCGAAAAAGAGCTGAAATGCATGTTTTTACACCTGCTACCCTTCACATGTCACCTTCAATGTGTTAGTCATGGCCCCCAACTCAATACGTGAAGGAGATAACATGACACAGACAGAAAGCAAATCGGCTAAAGTTCATTACACTGGGACCCTGGCAGACGGTACGGTGTTTGATAGTTCGCGTGAGCGAGAGCCGTTGGAATTTGTTGTCGGCGAAGGGCAGGTTATCAAAGGCTTTGATGACGCCGTGGGCAACATGCAGGTTGGTGAAACCAAATCGGTCACTATTCCTGCGGCTGAAGCTTACGGCCCTCGCCGTGACGACCTGGTTATTGAGGTTGGCCATGAGCAGTTTGCCGAAGGAGTCAAACCCGAAGTCGGAATGCAGCTGCAATCCCAGGGTGCAGAAGGTCAGCCGCCGACTGTTGTGACCGTGACGCAGGTTGCCGATGACAAGGTCGTCCTCGATGCCAACCACCCCCTGGCAGGGCATGATCTGACTTTCGAAATAGAGCTGGTGGCCATGGGATAGCCCATTTTGCGGCTGACAGTCTTTTCAGCGGCCCCCTGATTATATGCCATAGTGATGATTTGATGACCGGCTTCGAGCCGGTCTTTTCTTTTTCGGCGGACTGTTCGGTGAAATGTTAGGTTGTATCGACGAACTGATCTGCTATCTTGTTGAGAAGATGATCACTTTGGTCACATGGTGATAACGAAATTTGATCGGTGGCTGATCGTTTGAGCCTGTCGGTAGTGAGGCCTGTTTGTAATGCGAAAACAGAAGTCTGAGTGGTTTTTCCTTCTTTTGTGTCCCCTGTTGCTAGGCAGTTGTATCGCCGGATTTCCGCGAAGCACCGAGGTCGAGCGAGGTCGCTATGTCATCGAAATCATGGGGTGTAACGATTGCCATACCCCAGACTATATGGCACGTGGCGGCGATGTCCCTGAAGACGAATGGCTGACAGGCGGCCTCCCTGGTTTTCATGGCAGCTGGGGAACAGCCTATCCAACCAACCTGAGGCTTCTGATGGACGAGCTTTCGTTGGAGGGCTGGATTTCACTGTCCAAACAGATGCGTCAGGACTCCCCGATGGCCTGGGTCATGCTCCCCAAGCTTGACGACAACGATCTCGCAGCTGTTTACTCTTTTGTCCGCTTTCTCGGCCCCCGAGGAGAGCCTGCCCGGCCTCGCCTGCCGGCTGGAGTCACCCCGGACACCGATTATCTGAATTTTCCCGATCCGCACTAATCTGGGAGCCGTCATTTCGCTCTCAACACTTACACGATGAGGAGACTGTCATGCCTGACCTGAGCAAGTTCCAACTCGACCTCAATCGCTCTCTGCTGCTGGTGATCGATATCCAGGAACGACTGGTGCCGGCCATGCCGGATAAAGTCTATAGCCGTATGCGAAAAACCGTTGAAATGCTGATGGCTGCGGCTGAGCATCTGGAGTTGCCGTTACTGACGACCGAACAGTATCCACAGGGGATCGGCCACACTGTCAGCGATCTCTCAGAACTTTGCCAACGCGGACCGGTGATTGAAAAAGTCAGCTTCGGGTGCTGTGGTGAGCCGACCTTTCTCGACGCTGTTAAACAACAAGGGCGTAGTCAGGTGATCGTTGCCGGCATGGAGGCCCATGTCTGCGTCTACCAGACAGTCATTGGCCTGCTCGAACATGGCTATCAGGTGCATCTGGTCAAGGACGCCATCTGTTCCCGTAACAAGCAGGATTTTCTGGCGGGGATCGCCTGCGCCGAACAGGCCGGGGCAGTGGTGGTGACCGCCGAAATGGTCCTGTTCCAGTTACTGAAGGAGTCGACCCACCCGGTGTTTAAAGCGGTCTCAAAGCTGGTCAAACAGCGCGGGTAGTAACGCGGAGGTCTCATGGCACGCAAGATCTACGTAGCCGCGACCGGCCAGAACTGCGGCAAAACCACCACCAGCATTTCGCTGATGTATATGGCACGCAAGAAGTACCCGCGGGTCGGCTTCGTCAAACCTCTCGGGCCAAAGCCGATTGTCCATAACGACCAGGTGGTCGATAAGGATGCCGCTTTGATGGCTCAAATCTTTGGGCTGGAAGAAGACCTTGGACTGATGTCTCCGCTGGTGCTGATGCCGGGAGATACCCAGCGGGTACTGGATGGCGAACTATCGACTGCCGCAATGGGCGAACAGATGCTGTCAGCCATCGCCGAGCTGGACAGCAAAAACGATTTTCTGATTATCGAAGGGGCAGGGCAGACCGGAGTCGGCTCGATCCTCGGTTTCTCCAATGCACATATTGCCCGCCACTGCGAGGCACCGGTGCTGATGGTTGCCGGTGGTGGTATTGGCAATGTGGTCGACGCCGTCTATATGAATCTTGCCCTGTTTCGGGCAGAAGGGGTCGCGGTGCGGGCCGTGCTGGCTAACAAGATCCATCCTGACAAGCGTGAAAAAACCCTGGCCTACCTTGAGCGGGCTTTTGATAAAGAATCGCTCAGGGTTATTGGGGGCTTCAATTACCAGCCGGTGCTGGCCAACCCGACTCTGAGGCGGATCAGTCAGGTGCTCGACCTGGAATTGCTTGGCAATGCCGATACCGAAGGGAAGATCGTCCACCATGTGCAGATTGGCGCCGCATCGACCCAAAGGGTGGCCGAAATATTGCGCGAGTCGACCCTGGTGATCGTGACCAGCAGCCGCGACGAACTGCTGGTCACTCTGGCGACCATGTATCAACTCCCCGACTATCATGAAAAGCTTGTCGGCCTCATCATTCCAGGGGTCTCGCCGGTGAGTAAAATCACTCAGCAGATTCTTGATCGCAGTGGCATCCCCTATATGAGGACGTCGCGAACCACCGCCGAGGTGTTCGGGCTGATCTCAGATGACGTCTCCAAACTCAATGCCAAGGATACCCAGAAGATCGAGCTGATCATGCAGTTGGCTGACAAGCGCTTCGACTTCGATGTGATCGATCAGCTGTTCGCCTGACGATTTTCTCCAGGAATGTCGTTCCCCCTGAGCCTGTTGAAGAACGTGGTGTCTCAGGCGGCCAACGCCTGGTGGCCGTGACGGGGCTTGACCAGATTAAGCCATGAGAGAAAATCGAGCAGACAGCGGTTGACCCGCTCCGGCTGCTCGAGGTTGGCCAGGTGGCCGGCGCCGCTGATGATATCGAGATGCGCCGTAGTTGGCAGACTGACAGCCTCTGCTCCCTGGCCGCAAGCCCGGCTTCCCTGAATGATTTGCATGGGAACTTTGAGGGTCTCAGGCCAGGGCGTCCCCCCCGAAACCAACAGGACTTTGGCCAACAACTCCTTGTCTATCTCATTGATCCAGCTCTGCACCTGAAGTGTGAGTTGTCGGCTATGCAGTGAACGGCAATCGCTGAGCATCCTCTCACACAGGATGTCAGTAGCCGTTGTCCGGCATCCCTCCCGGACCAGTTCAGCAAGGTCTTCGCACTGGAGCAAATTGTCAGCCGCGCAGGGCAGGTGACTCGGCGAGAACAGGGAGATTCCTGCGATGCGCCGAGGGTGTTTTCTCAGAATCTCCAGGATCAGTTCGTTTGCCACCCCCGCGCCCACCATGACGGCCCTGCCGACGCCCAGGTAGCGCATCAGAGCAATGATGCACGCGGTATAATGACGCAGGTTCAAAACGTTTCTGCCGTTTTCAATAAGGCCCAACAGGTCGGGGGCAATCACGCGGAAACCCTGTGCGGCCAGAGCGTTAAGCTGAGGGCGCCACATCTGTCTGTTCAGTGGCAGGTCGTGGAGCAACAGCACTGCAGGGCCTTGCCCAACCTCCTCGTATGCCATCAAGCTGCCATTGATCTTTGCAATCATGTCGATTCTCCTCTCCTTGAATTGAATGATGGCAGTTCAATAGGCAATATTTATACCGCTGTTATTAAATTTATCAGTAAACTAATAAACCACATATAATCAATTGGTTAATATTAACTATCTCACTTAGTCTATCAAATTATTATTTTGTAGAAATTTTGCACGTATGCAAATAATCAAGAACTGTTTTGCGATACTGCAAGACGCTTTTTTCAGGTTGGGGTGTCAGCCGACAGTCTGGCTTGGTCAACCTTGACACCGGCCAACAAGATGATCCCCAGCAGAAAGAAGGTAGCGAGAGAAAAGATCGCGATACGATTGGAACCGGTCAGGTCAACCAGCAGGGCGAAGGTGAAGGGGCCAAAGATTGAAGCGAATTTGGAGCTGATGGCAAAGAAGCTGAAGAACTCGGCGCTGCGGGTCGAAGGGAGCATTCCGGAAAAAAGAGAACGGCTCAAGGACTGGCTGCCGCCAAGGACCAGAGCTACGGCAAAACCGAGCAGCCAGAATTCCGAAGAAGACTCCATATTGCCGGCATAGATCGTGAACAGCAAGAAGATGATCAGGCTGAGCATAATGG
>PKTY01000127.1 GCA_002869725.1 Desulfuromonas sp.
AATAGAATGATTTAATTTTAGTGGGGCGTTCACGGGGGTGTCAAGCAAAGGTCCTTCTTGAGGGAGGACGGCATTGTCTCGTACACAAGGGGGAAGAGTACAGAGGGCACTTTCCCCACCTGTAGCGAGAGAGAGTGCCCTGAAGGTTCGACATTACACGTTCTTAGGCAACAATTCGAACTGACTACTTGCGAACACCGCGGATACTGATGCAAACCGTTTCGAGAGGAATATCACGGCCGCTCTGGGCAACTGCCTGGCGCGCCATGAAGATCAGGCCATTACAACAGGGCACTTCCATGTGCACCACAGTGATGCTCTTGAGGTTGCTCTGGGTAATCATCGCGGCTAGCTTGTCAACGTAAGGAGCGGTGTCGTCAAGCTTCGGGCAGGCGATGGCCAGAGCTTTTCCTTTGAGCAGTTCTTCCTGGAAGTCGGCGTAGGCAAAGGGAACGCAGTCAGCCGCGAGCAGGAGGTCGGCTCCCTGAAAAAATGGCGCAGTCGGCGGCACCAGGTGAAGCTGCACTGGCCACTGGGTCAGGCGCGATGGCCTGGACACTACGGGTTCGTTCTCCTGCTGGGCGTGCTTGTTCAAACTCATGGCTCGGGCGGAAGGACAACCTCCGGTGGGAGCCGCGAAACTCTGCACTTTGGCTGAGGGGCAGCCGCCCTGACCATGGGCATGATGATGATCCTGTCCGGCTGGTTTCTCATGAGGTTCAGGATTGTGACCGATTTCTTTGAGGTGTTTTTCGACTTCGATCTCGTCAAATTCATCGGCTTCACGTTCCTCGATGGTAATTGCCCCGAGGGGGCAGTCTCCGAGACAAGCCCCCAACCCATCGCACAGATTATCGGCCAGCAGTCGGGCTTTACCATCGATGATCTGAATGGCCCCCTCAGCACAAGAAGGCACGCACAGTCCGCAGCCGTTGCATTTTTCTTCATCGATTTTAACGATTTGACGTTTCATGGTGGTTACTCCTGATCTTTGCAATGATTATTGTCACGTCTTGTTGAGTAAAGCTTAGCAAATCTTCGATGTCGACTCTTTGATAAAGATCAACTCTACAACAAATAATGCCAGAGCAGATCAAGACGTCCGCGCAGTAGCAGACGTCTTCCGGAAAAGCGCATGATCTTGCGCACCTTCTCTCGATGACCAGAGCGGTAGCAATGGATCGGGCAGTGTTTGCAGGACGGTTTTTCAGGAAGAGGGCAACGCAGCCGACGTTCAAAAGCGTAGTTCAGAAACTCGGCACATTCGGCGCAGACCGGAAACTTGTCCAGCGTGAGACCAGCAAATTCTATCGGGCGAGTCGAAAGCGGAATCGATGAGGTGGAGCAGTGTTGAGCTGTGCAGTAGACTGAAGTAAACCAAGCCAGAATCTTGAGATCCTTGATCTCTTTGAGAGTCAGCTGCGGATGGTTGTCGATCGAAGGGTTTGGCATGAACTGATCATACGGCAAATCATGCCGAGGACACCTTGACCTGGGTCAACGCTCCGCAGATTGCAGCCTGTCAAGCAGGCTGTCCCGTTCAACAGCGTACTCTTTGGCATTGATGGCACCGCGATCGTACTTTTTTTTCAACACCTGCAGCTCGGTCTCAATCTCGGTAAGCGGATTGGACGTTTCTGCCCCCTGGTTTTGAGGTCGCACAAATGGACGTTCCCGCAAACGGGCAGCCTCGGCCTCGATATCGACCAGGGTCAGCTTCAGTTCGGCGTTGCCATACCAGTGAGTATAGGCCGGATTTTGGTGGTAGGCCCCCTTGACGGCTTTGGCCAGGTCGTACTTCTTCATCTTGAACAGCAGCCGTTCAATATGCGAGTAATTCTCATAAAGCATCTGGCCGTCAAGAACCAGTTGCTGCCCGAGCAGTGGGTGTGGCGGGCGCTCGTCCGGAGCGGGCACCAGCAGATCGCGATCATCAATGTCACGAATAATCGCCATCGCTTGCTGAACCAGGGCGACACTCTGTACACGAACGGCATCGCTGCTGGCCAGATCACGTTCAGCGAACCCCCGGGCGTGACATTGCTGGCAGATTGACAGCATTTCAGCACGACGTTTTGTAATCAACTCTGAATCAAGCGGCTGCATGCCAGACGTCAGGGTGATGCCGAACGAGACATCATGGCTGCCACCTGGCATGTGGCAGGCTTGGCAGGACGGTCCAACCTCATCTCCCATCGTCGTATAGAGAACACCGTGGCGCGAGGTTTGCCACATTTCCCACTGCGGGTGGTCGGGACCCATATGGCAGGTGGCGCAGGCCTCCGGACGCCGCAGCGGTTCGAGATCGGTCAGGTGGTTGGTGTGACAGGAGGCACAGGACGATTCAACCTGATGGCAGCGGTTGCAGCCGATGCTACGCATCTCGGCGGTCTGGGTCAGAAAACGGGCGCAATGCACGGTCGCCTTGGGGCGAGTGCTCCCCTCCTCGTGACAAAACCGGCACTCCCGTTTATCAGGATCCGGCAGTGTGCGGGTGCAGCCCCAGCCGGCTTGTAGGCTCAAACCGTGGCGACTGGCGCTGTGCTGCTTATAGGCCTGTTGATGACATTGGCCGCAGACCCTGGCATCAACCGGACTTGCCCCATCGACAATCTGCTGATGATTATCGCCGTGGCATTCAGCGCAATCGACACGGGGAAAATGAGCACTTTTCTCCCATTGGCTGACGGCCGCCGGCGTTTCCCGACGGTGACAATCGGTGCAAGACTCAGCAAAGACCGGGGCAACCATCAGCAGCGAGGCCAGCGAAAAGCCCAGCACAAACCGTAGACCATTCATTATTGTTGCTCCTGGGTGAGCTTGAGATAGTCTTGCAAGCTGATCAATCCCTGGTGTAGCCACCTTCTTAAGGTCCAGTCTGACTCCCGATAGGCAGGCAGAGTTTCAGCCTGCAGGCCGGATCCCAGGTAAAGGGCATACTGGTCTGCAAAGAGAAACCGGCCCCCTGCCAGAAACTGCAGACGCGAACCCGGAGGCCAACTGGCAATCAGACGGGAGCCGGCATACAGAACCCCATCGGTGAACCGGTAAACTCCATCCAGTGAGTTCTGTCCCACCTGATGGGTCTTCACTTCCTGTTCCCCGACAACAGCACCGGACCACAGTGGAACGTGAACGGGTGACCTCCCCTGCGGAGTCGCCCAAAGGGATGTGTTGTTGTTGGTAAACTGAAAGTCATAGCGACCCGGTTCCAGTTGAGCGACCAACTTTTCAGGGCCACCCTGCCAGTTGCGGAAAACAAGCTGCAGATAGGAAGGAAACTCGGGAGGATCGTGGAGGCGAGTATAGACCAGTTCGTCACCGCTTGCGGTGAAACATGCTTTAAGCAACTCCCTGAGGGTTGACCTGTAACGTTTTACTGTAGAAGGGTTTAAGGTTGTGTCGCCAAGGGTTATTTCAGTACGTACCCCCGAACTGTCAACGACCAGAAGGGTTTGACTGAGATTACTGCCAAATCGGTAATTTTTCAGGACATAACCAGCCAGCAGCAGATCGCCACGCTGGCTCCAGTGCAGCCCCACGAACTCGACCGGAAAAACATCTTCCGATCGCAATTGGCCATCTCGGGAGTAAACAGCCAACCTGGTCTCCCCTGAAACGAGGGCAAAAACAGCGGCGAGCCGCTCGCCGTTGTCGGACCAGGAGAACGCCAACGGTCGGATAGGGTCAATTTTTAGAGGATGTCGGGTATCGAGAGAGCAAAGCCAGAGCCCGCTATCGGTATAGGCAACATGGGTCCCCTGGACATTGGCGGAAAACAACTGATCACTTGTCAAGCGAACAATTTGCTGCAGAGGTGCTGATGTCGGGGACGAGGGAATCTGCGAGGCAACGCAGCCGACCAGCGTCAGACAGAGCAATGCTCCAGACAATAAATGCGTTACTCGTTTAATCATCGCCCAAAAATCTACCGAGACTTCACTCTGAAAGCCTTGACTCAAGTCAAGCTCAGCCATCCTTACATTTTTCGGCAAGGTCCTCAAGACGCTCAAAGTCGAGGATATCAAGTCGCTTGCCATTGACGCTGACAATCTCTTCGTCGGAAAGTTTACGCAGCGTGCGGGACAGGGTTTCGCTGACTGTCCCCAGGTTGGATGCGAGCTGGCTTTTGGAGATCGGCAGTTCAACAGACCGGCCTGTCCCGCGGGGCAGAGAAAGCAGGTAACGAGCCAACCGGGAAGGGACGTCCTTGAACGTCAACTCCTCGATCTGTAGAGTAAACTGCCGTAAAAAGCGGGAAAGGCCGGCAATCATATTCACTGCTATCCGCCCATTGGACATCAACAAGGACAAAAACTCTCTTTTAGGCAAAAACAACAGCCTTGCCTTCTGCAGGGTTTCGGCGTAGGCGGGATACAGTCCGTCAGCAAAGATAGCTGCCTCGGCAAAGGTCCCCCCCGGCCCGACGATATGGAGGATTCGCTCCTTGCCCTCCGCCGACAACTTGTAAATCTTGACCTTGCCTTCAAGCACAACGAAGAAGCCGCTCGCATTCTCTCCTTCGGAAAAAAGAAGTTCTCCGCGCGGGTGTTCCCTGACTCGGCCGATCGACTGAATGGCCTGAAGATCATCACCCTCCAGGCCGGCAAACAGCGGAATATTGCTCAAAGTTGTCCGATCATTCATGGATGGTAACTTAGCAAAAACAGTCTGACCGAGCCAGAAGAAAGATACCCGGGCCATCCAACCAGAAAACGGTCTAATCTGAAACTTGACGCAGAAGAGAAAAACGGTATCTTTAAGAGGTTGAATCAGAATATATCCAGGGTCTTTCAAAGAGCCTGATAGACAGCGCATCGCCTGATTCAAGAGAGATTCAAACCATGTTTCTCTTGACATTTTGGCCGTCTGGTATTATCACTATTTTTTACTTATGCTAAATTTTTTTATTCTTAACAAAACTCACAAGCTCGTAACGTTAACCTTCATCACCCCATCAACACCAGAGAGGAAGAGACACTATGTCAAAACGCCAGGAAGCCCTTGATTACCATTCAAAGGGACGCAAAGGGAAAATCGAGGTTATTACCACCAAACCATGTGCCACCAGTCGCGACCTGTCCCTGGCTTATAGCCCAGGCGTTGCCGAGCCTTGCCTGGAAATCGAAAAAAATCCCAACGACGCATACGAATATACCGCCAAGGGAAATCTGGTCGCTGTTGTCTCCAACGGGACCGCCGTTTTAGGGCTGGGCGACATCGGTGCCCTGGCCGGCAAGCCGGTCATGGAAGGGAAAGGTGTTTTGTTCAAGAGTTTCGCCGATGTCGATGTGTTCGACATCGAACTCGACACCAAAGATCCCGATGAACTGATTCGCACCGTCAAACTGCTCGAGCCTACTTTCGGTGGCATTAACCTCGAAGATATCAAGGGCCCGGAGTGTTTCTATATCGAGGAAAAGTTACAGGAGATCATGGATATCCCGGTCTTCCACGACGACCAGCATGGCACAGCGATCATTTCGGCAGCCGGCATGATCAACGCTTTGGAACTGACCGGCAAGAAAATTGAAGAGGCCAAGATCGTCATTAACGGAGCCGGAGCGGCCGGCATCGCCTGTGCCAACCTGGCCATCACCATGGGAATCGACAAGAACAAGGTGATCCTGTGCGACACCAAGGGGGTGATCTACAAGGGGCGCACCGCCGGCATGAACGAGTATAAAGAACGCCTGGCCGCTGAGACCGACGCCCGCACCCTGGAAGACGCCATGGTCGATGCCGATATCTTCTTCGGCGTCTCGGCCAAGGGAGCCCTCACCCCGAGCATGCTCAAATCCATGGCCAAGGATCCTATCGTGTTCGCCATGGCCAACCCCGACCCGGAAATCACCCCTCCGGAAGCCAAAGAAGTTCGCGACGATGTAATCATCGGAACCGGTCGTTCCGACTACAACAACCAGGTCAACAACGTTCTCTGTTTCCCCTTTCTGTTCCGTGGCGCTCTCGACACCCATGCCAGCGCCATCAACAGCGAGATGAAACTGGCCGCAGTCAAGGCGTTGGCCGACCTGGCCAAAGAAGATGTCCCCGATTCGGTGCGTAAGGCCTACGGTGGCGAAGTCATCACGTTCGGACGCGAGTACCTGATCCCAAAACCTTTTGACCCGCGGGTTCTGCTGCATGTCGCTCCGGCAGTGGCTCAGGCAGCGATGGACACCGGAGTCGCTCGACGTCCCATAGAGGACATGGACAAGTATCGGGAACGTCTAGAGGCGATGCAGGGCCGCTCCAAACAGATCATGCGGACCCTGATCAACAAAGCCAAGGCTTGCCCGAAGCGAATTGTCTTCCCGGAAGGGGAAGAGGAGAAGATTTTGCGGGCGGCCCAGATACTTGTCGACGAAGGGATTGCCAAACCGATTCTGCTCGGCGATGAAGCCGAAATCAAGGCCAACGCAGCGGCACTCAATGTCGACTTGCAGGGCATCACCATCATCGATCCGATGACGAG
>PKTY01000324.1 GCA_002869725.1 Desulfuromonas sp.
AAAACAGCAACTCAGAACTAGAGAAGCTCAATGTTCCCGCAGGGCGGGGTGCCCTGCGGGAACATTTACTTTCCATTCCAAATTCAAAAAAGGAGAAACAAGGTTATGAAGAAGTTTTTTGTCTCAGCTCTGGTCGTTATGGTTGCAGCAATGACTCTCAGTGGTTCCGCCTTTGCGTTTGAAGGTAGTGGTGACGCCTACGTCGGTGTTTACAGCAAGTACCTGTGGCGTGGTTTAGATCTAAGCATGGACGATGACTATGTCGTTCAGGGTGGGTCGGATGTCAGTTTTGGCGCTTTCACTGTCAGCTGGTGGGCCAACGCCAACGAGGATCTGGATGTTAACGAAGTCGATCTCGTTCTGGACTATTCCTTTGATGCAAGTGAGATGGTCTCAATGAGTGTCGGCAACATTCTTTATGTTGTTCCTGGAGCTGACGATACCAACGAACTCTACCTGACTGCCTCTCTGAACACGATTCTCGAGCCGAGTTTCTCTATCTACTACGATTACGATTCATTTGCAGGCGACATGTACTATACGGCTTCAGTCGGTCACAGTATTGAGCTGAGTGAGATGGCTTCTGTGAGCGCTGGTGCCCTGATCAGTTATTACGATGCGGATGGTTACAGTGAACTGCACAATGGTGACATCAGTGTTGGCCTTGACGTCGCTTTGAGTGACAATCTATCTCTGAGCGCTTCTGGACTCTACACAATGCCGATTACTGACGACGCTGAAGATTTTCTTGGGCACGATGGGGAAGGAACTGTTGGAGTAAGTATTGCTCTCGCTTTCTAAACCCCCATTCAAAGTTTAAATCGTCAGAATTGCCTCCTGACGATCTTGCCGCCAGTCGGGAAAACCGGTTGGCGGCAATTTTTTATCGTTTGATTTCGGCTGATGCGACAAAGTCGAGGGCTGCGGAATTGATGCAGTAGCGTAAGCCAGTTGGTTGCGGGCCATCGTCGAAGATATGCCCGAGATGGGCTTCACAGCGGCTGCAGTGCACTTCGGTGCGCACCATGAACCAGCTTCTGTCCTCATGGGTCCCGACATTCTCAGGGGCGATCGGCTGGTAATAGCTCGGCCAGCCGGTTCCGGAGTCGAATTTTGTATTGGCATCGAACAGGTCCTGATCGCAGCAGACACATCGGTATATTCCCTGCTCGCCGGTGGTTTTCCAGTATTTGCCGGTAAAGGCGGTTTCCGTCCCCTGTTTACGGGTGATATGGAACTGCTCCTCGGTCAGCAAATCACGCCATTCTTCATCGGTTTTGTTCACTTTCTCCACCATGATGTATCCTCCTTCGGCGGCAGACCAGACGTTCAACCGAACAGCATTTTCAGCAAGGGCGCTATCGAAATTCAACCAGGGGGGAAACAGAAACAGCAGCATTCCGGAGGCAGTTCTCTGCAGAAATTTTCGGCGGTTCATCGTGGGGCTCTCTCATTCTCCTCCTGGATAACTGCATGAAATTGGAAAGTCAGGACAAAACGAGAAATCTCAGAGATTTCTCAATTCGTATCATTTGGTCATTCTATCACAAATGATCAGATTAAATCTTTGACCAGAATGTGCTCCAGTTTTGTATGGCACTCAAAGTAGAGACGGAAGAGGGGAGGCTGCAGTGGATCTGGTCGTCGAGCAGGGTGTCGAGAGCAGGGGTGAGCCCCAGGCATTGGCAGGGGCGTTTGTCGATAGGCAGGGAACAGCCGAGCGGAGTTAAAAAGGAGCAGCCTTGTTTCGTTTGGCTGGGTGACGGGATGGATACGCCGTCAATTTCACGCAGCGTCAGCCTGGCAATGTAGAGCCTGTCTTGTAGGTCCCGACATGAAACGGGAACCGGCAAGTTGAAGGCAAGGAGAAAACGCTCAGGATCGACCCAGACTCCAGGATGTCCCTGGCAGCATCGACCACGGCACTGTCGGCAGATTTTTGAGTCAATACTGATATGAGGTTGTATGGAATTCATGGTGAATTACGACTGAGTTGAGTTTTTACGAGGAAAACGTGCGTTCACTCACGATGTCAAGTATAATCTAGGAGGATTTATTTTCTGCGGGGGTCTACGTGCCATTATTCCACTGGAAAAGAAGCTACGAAATTGGTGTCAATGAAATCGACATGCAGCACCGTCAATTGGTCGGCATGATCAATGAGCTGTTCGAGGCAATGAAGGAAGGCCAAGGGCCTACGGTTGTTGACGAAATCCTTGATCAACTGGTCGATTATGTTCAGCTGCATTTCAGCACTGAAGAGCGCTACATGCAGACTCACTATTACCCGGATCTGGAGGAGCACGAACGCCAGCATCTTGACATGACCAGACACGTTGTTGAACTTATTGCCAGCCATCGCGCAGGCAAGGGCGTTAAAACCCCAGACCTGATGAACTTTCTCCGGGATTGGCTGGTCGATCATATCTCTGTGGAAGACAAGAAGTTCGGAGCCTTTCTCAAAAAGCGCTGGACCCCCCTCACGTCTTGATATTTACTTCTTTTGAGAGTCGGTGTTTTCCATCACACAGTTCCCGCCGTTTTTTGATTGTTTAAAAGCACCATTTCGGTTACTAGAACAGCCTCAGCAACGATCGAAATAACTTTTTCGGAGGTCATTTGACCACCAATCCCTGTGGCCAGCATACTCTGCTGATCGAAGCCAACCGCAGCGAGTACGGCGAGTCTTATGCTCGTATTCCATTTATCAACCCGACCTCATGCTCTGCTCTCAACGAACAGCGACTTCTGTTGCTTGACAGCCTGTCCTCTCGGATCGAGGTCGGTTGTGGCGGCACCAAGTTCGACATGGGCGATCTTGCGCCGGGCTGTCGTGCTTGCGTTGCGGGCGATTGGTCTTGCCTGTTTGTCAATGGTCGCTGCAACGCCCGTTGCTTCTACTGCCCGACAAGCCAGGAGGAGACAGGTCTGCCGACCACCAATGCGGTAAGTTTTCGTGCTCCTGCCGATTATGTCGCCTATCTCGAGCAACTCGGATTCCGTGGCCTGAGCCTGTCTGGAGGAGAGCCGCTACTGACTCCTGGCCGCAGTCTCGCTTTCCTTGGGGCAGCCAAAAGGCACTTTGGTGACCGTTTGCACACCTGGCTCTATACCAACGGGATTATGGTCGATGAGAATGTGCTTTGCCGGTTGCGTGATGTTGGACTGGACGAAATCCGTTTCGACATCGGTGCTGTTGGATACTCCCTGGAAAAGCTGCGAATGGCGGTCGGGATCATCCCCACAGTGACAGTCGAAATTCCAGCCGTTCCCGAGGATTTTGAGCTGACCAGTCAGAAAATGAACGAGATGGCCGAGATTGGTGTAGGCTATCTCAATCTCCACCAGTTGCGCCTTACTCCGTACAACCTGGAACGTTTCCTGGCCCGCCCTTATACCTTCCTTCATGGCGAGAAGGTCACCGTACTCGAGTCTGAATTGACTGCCCTTGCCCTGATACGCCACAGTTTCGATGCGGGTCTCGGCTTGCCGGTCAACTATTGCTCTTTTGTCTACAAACACCGCTACCAGAAGGCGGCTGCCAGGCGCCGCAGCGCGATTTTTATGCGCAAACCGTATGAGACAGTCACGTCCGCTGGGTATCTGAGGACTCTGGCCGTTGTTGCAGAGGACTCCAGGCTGGCGGACATACAGGGTCGGTTCAAAGATCGAGGGATTGATCCAGCCCTCTGGAGCCTGTCTCCAAATGGACAGCGTCTGCTCCTGGCTCCGGAACTGGTGGTAAGTATCTATTGCAGGGGACTGAAGCTGTTTGCCAGTTACGCAGAGTGCCTGATCCGCGAACATGCCTCCTGTCGTCATCAATTCAAAGAGTTTCGCCTACCAAGTGGACGCAAGATTGTTGTAGAGCGTTGGTTGGCGCAAGAATTCGCGTTGTATGGCGATGCGCGGGAAGCCTTTGTTTCCCGTTATTTGCATCACGGCATTTACCATCAAGGCGATCTCCTTAGTGATGAAACAGATCGTCCGGTGGGTGTTGAGACTTACGAATGCATTGTCGAGGGGTTGCAGGACTATTACTGACGTAATTTATCCGATGAATCATCCGAGCAAGTGTTCGCCCAGAATTTTCAGGCCGATGCCGATCAGCACCAGCCCACCAAGAATCTCAACCCGACTTCCCCATGCCAGGCCGACTCGATCACCGATCATCATGCCGATTACTGTCATGATCCCGGCAACCAGGCCAATGACCAGTGCGGGCAACCAGATGGAGATACCGAGGATACTCAAGGAAAAACCGACAGCTAAGGCATCGATGCTGGTGGCAATTGACAGCATGACCATGGTCAGTCCACGGGTCGGGTCTTTTGCCGAAGATGTGTCGTCTTTTTGAAGGGCTTCGTGGATCATGCGCGCGCCGATGAAAGCCAAAAGGACAAAGGCGATCCAGTGATCCCAGGACTCTACCCAGTGCAGTACTGATCGACCGGCCAGCCACCCGGCAACCGGCATCAGGGCCTGAAACAGCCCGAAATGAAAGCCGAGTCTGAACAGATGGCGTCCTGTCAACTTCTGCAGGATTACGCCGGTACCCAGTGCCACTGCAAAGGCGTCCATGGCCAAGGCCAAAGCGAGTCCGACCAAAGTCAACCAATCCATGGAACACTCCTCTCAGCCGTTATCATGCGGCGTTTTGTACCGACAGTAAGGACTTTTTGTCAATTTTTTCAGAGACGATCCGCAATTTTTATAGAAAATCAACTGCCACGGCTATTGCCTGAGGCAGTTCACTCCCTGTAGAATATGCCGTATATCAAGTCGGTCGTCGTTTTTGAAGAAGGGTGGCGTAATGAAGCGAATCTTGTTGTTGGCTTTTTTTTCACTGATGGCCGCATCGGCCTGGAGCATGTCTAAGGATGGCTGCGGAGCTGGAGCCTGTGCCGATTGTCACAGTCTTGAGAAGGTCGAGGCAAGACGGATTCTCGATGGCATCGTCGATGATGTGCTTGATGTTCGTTTGGCCGAAGTCCCCGGAATGTGGCTTGTGGAAGTCGAGAAAGACCAGCTCAAACTGCCGGTATATATCGATTTTTCAAAGAATTATCTGGTTTCCGGCAGTATCATCCGGCTCTCCGACAAGGAGAATGTTACCCAGGAACAGCATGCCCGGATGAACAAGGTCGATATCAACCGAATCCCATTGGATGACGCTCTACTGCTCGGCAGCCCTATGGCCAAGACCAAGGTGATCGTATTCACCGACCCGGAATGTCCATATTGCAAAAAGCTGCATGTTGAACTGAAAGAAGTGGTTCGTAGAGAGCCGGATATCGCTTTCTTTATCAAGCTGTTTCCGCTGGCGATGCATCCCAACGCCTACGGTATTTCCCGAAGTATTATCTGTAATCGGTCGATGGAGATGCTCGAAGCCAGTTTTGCTGGTCGACCGGTTCCTCCTGCCAACTGCGATTCATCGGTTGTCGATGAGACTTTGGCCCTGGTGCAGGACCTCGGAATTCGCTCGACTCCGACTCTGGTTCTTCCTGATGGACTGGTCATGCCTGGTTTCAAGACAGCCGATGAACTTTTGACCAGAATTGGCTCCATGATGGCCCTGAAAAAATGAGTAGCAGGGCTGGAGGGAGGAAGGGATGTAATCTTGCCTTTCGCCTGTCAATCTGTTAAATAGGCCATCTCGTATCGATGAAGTATGCAAAAGCGAGTCTGTTCTCACAGTCAGTTTCAAGTTGGTTGAGTAGGCAATAAGTGCCAAATGAACGGCGCGCAATAGTTGAGTTTTGCGACGCTTATTAAAGAGAGGGTTTGTGATGGGGTTGATGAAGGGTAAGCGCGGGGTTGTTTTCGGAGTGGCCAATGACAAGAGCATCGCTTGGGGCGTGGCCCAGCAGTTAAGCGCTGCCGGCGCCGAGCTGGCTTTTACCTACCTGAACGATGCCTTGGAAAAGCGGGTTCGTCCCCTGGCTGAATCTGTCGGGGCGAATATCGTTCTCCCCTGTGATGTCGGTTCCGACCAGCAGGTTTCAGCTGTTTTCACTGAACTTGGAAAAATCTGGGGCTCGATCGATTTTGTTGTGCATGCGGTTGCCTTTGCCAATCGTGAGGATCTAAAGAATCCGTTCAGTCAGACCAGCCGGGAAGGATTTTTGTTGGCGATGGATATCAGTGCCTACTCTCTTTTGGCCGTGACTCGTGAAGCCATGCCATTGATGAAGCAAGGCGGAAGCATTGTCACCATGTCTTATCTTGGAGCGATGATGGCGGTTCCTGACTACAACGTCATGGGGGTGGCCAAGGCCGCTTTGGAGTCATCTGTTCGTTACCTCTCTGCCGAACTGGGACAGCAGAACATCAGGGTCAATGCGGTCTCCGCCGGTCCGATCAAGACCCTGGCGGCCTCAGGGATTGGCAATTTCAAGGAGAAACTGCATATCATGGAGGAGCGCAGTCCGA
>PKTY01000393.1 GCA_002869725.1 Desulfuromonas sp.
TCCATCCCCGGCATCTCGAGGTCGAAGAGCACCACATCGACAGGGGTGCCAAGCAGAGTCTTGAATCCCTCCAGGCCGTCCTCGGCCTCCAGGTAGCGGTCAAACAGCTGTTTCTCCTGCAGAATAGCAAGCACTTGCTGGCGCAGGGTCGGTGAATCATCAACGATCAGAACGGTTGGCGCCATCTGGTCTCTCCCCGCGCTGTTGTCACCCGGTCGGTTGTTCCCGGTAAAGTGAGATCGCGTTAGCGGCAGGCAATGCCGTCGCCGAATTTTCCGGGTATACTTGAATGCGAGGGTTCACCCATTCACTCATCACATCACCGAGGAGGGTGCCATGTCGTTGGTCAAAACCTGGTATACGCCCGAGAGCGCGGCAAGCAAGTTCGGCCTGACTATGGAGCAGCTGACAGCCTGGGTCGAGGACGGTCTGGTACGGGCAGAAAAAGAGGGGAACAAGGTTGCCCGGGTCAATATCGACGATGTACGCATCGAAGTTGAGACAATGGTCAATCGTACCTGATTGCGCCTCTCACCACCCAGATAAGACTTGCAGCCTAAGCAACATAAGCCGCAGCAGCGACGACCGAGCAGAGGTAACGAGGTCAGCAGCTTCCAGCGCAGTCGCAGCTCGGCTCCTCCCCTGTGAGCCAGCTGTGAATGATGGCGCTGGCGCAGCCGACGCCAGCCTTGACCTGAAATGCTGCCACCGGGCAGTTTTTGGCGCAGGCTCCGCACTCCATACACAAGTCAAGGTCGACAATCGCTGCCTTGCCTTCAGTCATCACCAGAACACCGTGGGGACAGACTTGCGGGCACAATCCGCAGCCGACACACAGCTCGACATCGAGCTTGAGGCTGGCGACTTTTTCAAGATAACGTAGCTGAGTCACAACCATTGATCCAAGATTTGTTGTTCGCGCGGGTGCGAAGATCGAAAATCCATTCCGAGCCCCCCCTGCGTTCTCCTTCGGGGAACTTGCTACACAAACGCCGCGGCAATCCAACAGGCCAGGCCGACCACCAGCGCCGCAGCCTGGGCGGGAATTGCCATGCGCATCTCTTTCTCGACCCCGGAAGGCGAGGTAAAGGGCGTCGATCCGGTGAAGTGCATGGCGTACCAGGAACTCACCGCCGGCAAAGCGACCAGCAGGGCCATGCCATTCAGCCAGTTGAAGCTTTGATAGAAAAACAGTAGACCGAGCAGCGCTACGCCAAAGCCGGTTAGCGCCCCCTTGACCGCGAACGCCCGCCCGGGGAGCCAGGGGAGCAGCAACGGAGACAACAGTGCACCGCAAAGAAGTCCGACCAATCCGGCCAGGACGCCTCCAACTCCCCGCGCCCAAGCCCCCGAGAATGAGTAGACCGAAGGAGCTACGCCTCCCAGCAGAAACAAAATCGGGATCCCCCAGAGAACCTGTTTCCTTGCGTTGACCAGTTCCACCGGCGTCAACACCAGCCGCTCCTGCAAACTAAAACTGACCCTCCGCATCTCCACGCTGGCCTGAAGGCCGCTATCGAAAAAACGGGGGAGATCCTCGGAGCGAACCGGGCCGTAGACAACCTGAAAACCGCTCTGTTTTTTCACCTCATGGGCGGCGATCCCCGGTGCGGCGAGCTGGGGGAGGATCAGACGGCGATGTTCGACCAGCTCGGTCAGCCGGGTCGCTGCGATGCGCTGAACCAGTTCCCCTGTCCCGAACGTCCCCTTGCCGGCCGCACACCAGACATTGATCCCCCGGGTATCGAGAATCAGCAGCCAGAGATCACGACCGGCCAGGCTGCTGCGCAGCAGATCGAAGCTCATCTTGTAGTTGGCGGTTACCAGCACTTCGCTGTTCGCGTCCGGTCTGCCGGCAGCATACAGACCGGACGCCAGGCTGTAGCGCATCCGCCCTATCCCCCAGCGCATCTGCCAGTGCTCGCGACGGTCGCTCCAGGTCAGTCGGGTCTCGACCTGGGGAACACGACCGACCGGGGTCTCCAGCCAGCCGGCGACAAACGGCCAGAGCTTGTAACCAGGTTGGTCGTCACTGACGCCAGGAACCGGGCAACAGCCCCCCTCCGTTGCGGGGGAACAGCATGATTGCGAAACAGGAGTTTCCAAAGGAGAACAGCCCGAGCTCACAGGCTCAGAAGAGGTTTGCGGTGGACAGCAACCCAAGTCCGTCTGTTCGGGAGAACGTTGTGGCTTGCAACAACCAGGCTGATCCATGGAAGACGTCTCGAAAACCTAGATTCTGCGCCCGCCGCACTCGTGCAGTCGGGCGTGGGCATGACGCAACATACGCTCGGTGGTCGTCCAGTCGACACACTTGTCGGTAATCGAAACCCCATAGGTCAAATCATCGAGGCGCAACGCCATTGGCTGGTTTCCCTCTTCGATGAAGCTTTCGATCATCAGGGAACCGATCGCGCCATTGCCGTCTGCAATCTGTTCGATCACATCGTGCAACACAGCTTCCTGCTTGTTGTGATCCTTGAAGGAGTTGGCGTGGCTGCAGTCGATCATGATCGAGGTCCTGACTCCGGCTTTGGCCAGCATGCTGCTGGTATGTTCGACATCAGCGGCATGGTAATTGGGCTGACCATTGCCGCCACGCAGCACGATGTGAGTGTCGGGGTTGCCGGTGGTACGAACGATGGAGATTCTCCCCTCACGGTTGATACCGAGAAAACTGTGCGAATGTTTGGCCGCCCCCATGGCGTCGATAGCGATCTGCAGATTGCCATCGGTTCCGTTCTTGAATCCCACCGGGAAGGAGAGGCCGCTCGACATCTCGCGATGGGTCTGGCTCTCGGTGGTCCGGGCGCCGATCGCTCCCCAGCTGATCATGTCGGCAAAATACTGCGGAGTGAAGGGGTCGAGCATCTCCGTGGCCACCGGCAGCCCCATCTCGGTGAGGTTGAGCAAAAGGTTGCGGGCGACACCGAGCCCCTTGGAAATATTGTGGGTGCCGTTGAGATCAGGGTCGTTGATCAACCCCTTCCAACCGATGGTGGTGCGCGGCTTTTCGAAGTAGACACGCATGACAATCAGTAGCTGGTCGGCGAGATCCGTGGCGAGCCTGGCCAACCTTTCGGCATAGTCGATTGCCGCCTTGGGATCGTGAATCGAACAGGGGCCGACCACAACCATCACCCGCCTATCGCGATTGTGGAGAATGTCCTGGATCTGCTGCCGGGAACTGGAGACCAGTTCCGCATTCTGTGCCGACATCGGGAAGACCTGCTTGAGGTCGGCCGGCGCAATGATCGGCGTCAAGCCGCTGATGTTGAGATTGTTGGTGCGTACCATGAAGTCTCCTTGGCTCAAAAGATATAGTCGCCAAACGCTCTGTTTGGCTCGTATTGAAATTTTTACATTATGCCGCCAAGATAGCGACAAATCAACGTTTTTCCGGCAACATCAAGAGGAAAGCGATTGACTGACACCTGGGGCTGGGGTATATACTGTTTCGGTAACAATTTATAATTTAAGGCATTTTACAACATATCAACGAGGTCTGCATGCAGATTCTGCTCTCGGCACTCTATCAGGTGGTCAACCTGGTGATCCAACTCTACATCTTTATTGTCATTGCGCGAGCCCTGGTCTCCTGGGTTAATCCCGATCCGTACAACCCGATCGTCCGTTTTCTGCACAATGCAACGGATCCGGTCCTGCAACGGATTAGACGGATTCTGCCATTGCAGTTCAGCGGCATCGACCTGACTCCTATCGTCCTGTTGATCGCCCTCTCGGTCCTGCAGCAGGTTCTGCTGCAAATGATCGTCTCCCTAAGCCGAGGGTTCTGACAAAACCATGCCGATCAGCCCCATCGATATCCAGCAACAACAGTTTCGAAACCGTCCTTTTGGTTACGAGCGCGCCAGCGTCGACCAGTTTCTGGAGATGCTGGCCGAGGAGATGGAGCGGCTGATCCGCCAGAACAACGATCTTCGCGAGGAACTGGCCCGCACCCGCACCAGCCTCGAGCAGCTGCAACAGCGGGAAACGACGCTCAAAGAAGCGCTGTTCACCGCTCAGAAAGTGACCAACCAGCTGAAAGAATCAGCCCGCCAGGAAGCCGATGCCATGATGGCCCATGCCGAGCTGCGCGCCGAGCGACTGCTCAACAAAACCGAGGAACGTCGCCTGGAACTGATTGGTGAGTTACAGGAGATCAAACGCCAGAAGATCGACTTCGAAACCTCGCTGCGCGCCCTGCTCGAGAAACATGTGCGGATGCTTGGAGACGAAGGAATGTTGCTGACCGGGTCGGTAACGGCCCGTATGATCGAGAGTTCGGCAACCAGACCGGCCGCCATCCCGGCGAAGACTTCAGTGGCGAACAAGGCCGCCATCTCGCCGGAGAAGCCTTCTGCGGCTGCAGCCGCAAAGACCGGCTCGGCCCACGGTCAGACCACACAAACGACATCAGTAAAATCGGATGATCTGACCTTCGATCTGACCTTCGATTATAACGGCGACTTTTCCGACACCGAACAGGATCCTTTCCGTTGAACCTCCCTTTTCTGCGCCAGACCTCCCAGGGAACCGAGATCAGCATCTACGTTCAACCCCGCGCCAGCCGCAATCAACTGGTCGGTATCATCGGCAGCGAACTCAAGGTCCGCTTGACGGCTCCGCCAGTCGATGGTGCAGCCAACCAGGAGTGCCGATCATTTCTGGCCAAATGTCTCCGGTTGCCAAAAAGCAGGGTAACCTTGCTGACCGGAGAGAGCTCCCGCCACAAAAGACTGCTGCTGGAGTCTGCTGACTTAGTGGACATTTCACCCTTCTTTTCCAACCTCGCAGGGGTTGACAACAACTGACCAAGTGGTTAGATTAGCGCCGCAAATCGCAACGGAGGTGCCATTATGCCTATCTACGAATACAAGTGTCACGACTGCGGAATTGTTTTCGAGTTTCGCCAGAAATTTACTGATCAACCACTGGCCTCCTGCCAGGAATGTGGGGGTCGGGTCGAAAAACTGATTTCCCTCGGCGGGTTTTCTCTGAAAGGTGGGGGCTGGTATCAGCAGGGTTATGGCGCTGACAAAAAGGCTACCGCCTGCGCCTCGGCCGGCAGCAGCGAAGGCTGTGCCGGCTGCCCGAAAGCAGCAGCCAACGAATAGTGATTACTGGCATTCACAGCAGACTTAACGGGACGGCGTGGTCGCCGTCCCTTCTGTTGCATAAAACCTTTCCCCTTCAACCTTCTCATATCACTCAACGCTGCGTTGGTTGGGGGCAGTACGGCCTTTCAATTCCTGCCCTCACTTCGTGCCCATGAACTCGGCGCTGACATCGCTCTCGACGCTGGGCTGGAGTCACTTCTACCAGCAACAGCTGAGCCTGGACGAGTGGCAGTCGACGCAACCGGCGCGGGTCTTCGCTCTTAATCGCCATCTACTCGAAGTTGCCGGCAGTTTTGGCACACGCAGGATCGAACTTCCAGCCGTCTGGCTGAAGCTTGCTGTTGAAAGCCTGCCGACCGTTGGCGACTGGCTACTGCTTGATGATCAGGGGCAACCGTTGCGACTCCTTGAGCGCAAGAGTCTGTTCAAACGGATGGCATCCGGCCTCGAAACCCGCGTTCAGCTGATGGCCGCCAACGTCGACACTCTGTTCGTGGTCACCTCCTGCAACCAGGATTTCAACCTGTCGCGCCTGGAACGCTACCTCGCTCTGGCCCTCGATGGCGGCGTCGATCCGGTCCTGGTTTTGACGAAGGTCGATCTGGCCGAGGGCACTGAAGAGTTTCTCACCCAGGCAGCCAAGCTTCGTCCGGGTCTTACCGTGGTGGCGGTCAATGCCAAGGATTCAGACTCTTGTGGACAGCTGAGGGACTGGATGGGCTGTGGACAGACCGTCGCGCTGGTCGGATCGAGCGGGGTTGGCAAGTCGACCCTGGTCAACACCCTGTGCCGTGCCGAGTTGCAACTTACCGGCGATATCCGCAGCACCGATGCCAAGGGGCGTCACACCACCACAGCCCGTTCCCTGCACCTGCTCCCTGACGGCGGCATTCTGATCGACAGCCCTGGCCTTCGCGAACTGCAGTTGAGTGATTGCGACAATGGGCTGGCAACCCTGTTCGAGGAGATTGAAGAGTTGGCGCGGCAGTGTCGCTTCAACGACTGCCGCCACCAAGGTGAAGTCGGCTGCGCGGTCTCGGCAGCGGCAGAGCGTGGAGATCTCGACGACCGCCGCCTGACCAACTATCTCAAACTGCGCGCTGAGCAAGAACGAACCGCAGAAACTCTGCTCGAGAAAAGACGCAGGGACCGATCGTTTGGCAAAATGTGCAAAAGCGTCAAAAAGTCCAAGAACCGCAACGAGCCTTGATTGAGGTCACCCGCCCCTCACTCCCCACCCATCA
>PKTY01000355.1 GCA_002869725.1 Desulfuromonas sp.
GACGGAAACGAGGAGGAACTGGCCTTGCTCGGCCCCGGCGACTTTTTCGGCGAGACCACCCTGACAGCCCCGGCACCACGTAGCGCCTCGGTCCGCACCACTGACGCAACCGAGTTGATCGGCCTATTCCGCTCCGGCCTGCTCGAACTCTCGGGACGCTATGCGACGCTCACCCGTAACGTGCTGTTCGGACTGACCCGAGTCATCAGCGAGCGATTGCAGGCCTCCAGCCACGAAATCCGTCGCCTGCAGCAGCTCCTCGGCGAGCGGGCCTCATCGGAAAGCGCCGAAACATGAACGTGGCCCCCCTTCGGCGCGGCTGGACCAAGGGACAGGTCTTGCTGGCCTTCCTGGTCCTCACGGCCGCCATCGCCTGCGGCCTGGCCATCTATTCTTCAGCCACTTCACTGATCGGCCTGTTCCGTGAGGCCTCAACAGTTCTGTTCCTGCCGCTGCTCCTCTCCTTGATCCTGACCTTTCTCCTCGAACCGCCGGTCTCTCAATTCGAAAAGATTTTCAGTCGCAGCTGCAGCATCTTCGTGGTCTACCTGCTGGGCCTCGGGGTCGGTACAGTCCTCGCCCTCTGGCTGGTGCCGCAATGGAACGAGTTTTTTGCCAATGTCGGCTCCGATTTTCCCCGCTACACCGAGACTCTGACCGGGCATCTGAAGAGACTGCTCGAAGCCCTTCATACCCGATTGCCGATCATCGAAAACTACGACCTGCCGAACCGTTTCCGGGACTGGGCCCAGCAGCTGTTGGCGACGATTTTGACCAGCACACCGCGCTCGGCCCTCAAGATCGGTGGTCTGCTGATTCTGGTGCCGCTGTTCACCTTCTTCTTCCTGCGGGATGGGCGCAAAATTCGCCGGGCTGCGGTCTCACTGTCTCCCAACCGCCACTACGAGATGGTTCATGACATCTCCTACCTAGTCAGCCAACAGCTCTCCCAGTTCATTCGCGGCCGTGTCCTCGAAGCCCTGATTGTCGGCCTGGTCGTCGCCATCGGCCTCTCCTTCACCGATCTGCGCTATGCCCCGGTCCTGGGCCTGTTCGCCGGGATCACCAACCTGATCCCTTATATCGGGCCGATCATAGGCATGGTTCCCGGTCTGTTGATCGCCTTTGTCGACTTTGGCGCCAGTGGCCAGTTCTGGTGGATTGTGATCGTCTACGTGCTGATTGCCCAGGTTGTCATCGACAATTTCATTCTGATCCCGATCCTGATCTCCCGTGTTTCAAACCTGCACCCGCTATGGGTCTTTTTTGCCATCATCGTCGGAGGCAAGCTTTACGGTGTCATCGGCATGATCATCGGCGTTCCGATCGCCAGTATCATCAAAATCACCCTGCTTGAGATCCGTACCTATCGCCGCACCTTCCGCCTTCCAGAAACCGCCATCGAAGGCGAGCGATTGCTTTGATTCGATGATGTCTAGCCAACACTTTTTTGCCACCGCCGCCATGGGCCTTGAAGAGGTCCTGGCCGGGGAACTGCAGCAGCTTGGACTGAGAGACGTCCAGGCCGGGCGTGGGGGCGTAGCCTTCACTGCAGAGAAGCTCGACGCTTGGCGGGCCTGCCTGCACCTGCGCACCGCCAACCGGGTCCTCCAACCCATCGCCGAGTTCCCCTGCCAGACTTCAGACGAACTCTATGCCGCCGTGATGGAGCTGCCCTGGGAGGAACTTCTCGGTAAAGGGATGACCCTCGCCGTGGATGCCAACCTGCGCGACTCGCAACTGACCCACTCGCGCTTCGTCGCCCTCAAGACCAAGGACGCCGTTGTCGACCGGCTGCGCGATCACACCGGATGGAGACCGAATATCGACCCCAAGTCCGCTGACCTGCGGATCAACGTCCACCTGGCCGCCGACCACTGTACCCTCAGCCTCGACCTGGCCGGGGCCAGCCTGCACCGGCGCGGCTACCGCCATGACCCGAATCTCGCCCCGTTGCGTGAAACCCTGGCCGCCGGTCTGATCGCCCTGAGCTACTGGGAAGTGGAAAGCCCCTTTGTCGACCCGATGTGCGGCTCGGGAACCTTGCCGCTGGAAGCGGCACTGATGGCCTCCCGCACCCCGCCTGGCCTGGTCGATCCGGTTTACAGCTTCCAGAGCTGGCCCGATTTCGACGCCGTCGGCTGGACACAGATCGTCGAAGAGGCAAGAGCCGCCTGCCAGCCTCTGCTGGCCGGACAAATTTTCGGTGCCGACCGCGACCCGCGCATTCTGGCCAAAGCCCGGCGCAACGCAGAGGGTCTTCCTTTCGGCAGTCAGCTCACCTGGCAGCAATCAGATTTCAGCCGTTTGCGCCCGCCACGTGCTAGTGGCACCCTGATCTGCAATCCTCCCTATGGTCAACGTCTTGGGGAGCAGGAGCAGCTCGCCCCCCTTTACCGGGAGATCGGTGACACCCTCAAACAGCACTGGACCGGCTGGACCGCCTGGATCTTCACCGGCAACCTGCCCCTCGCCAAACGGATCGGCCTCAAACCCTCCCGGCGCATCGTCCTGTACAACGGCCCGATCGAGTGCCGGCTCCTCAAGTTTGAACTCTACTGACAGCTAACTTTTGCAGACTTGACATTACGACAAAAAAAAGTTCCTGAAGTCCACATATTCAACGATCGGTTACAGACCACCGTACCTATGACTCAATGGACAACAGCGCCAACCACGGCACTTCGCGTCCTGCCGGGCGCACAACACAAAAAGCCCCGGCGATTGCCGGGGCTTGGTGATTTTGCGGAGAACAGTTGTTAGTGGCCTTTGCGCAGCTCGCGGATGCGTGCGGCCTTGCCCTGCAGGTTGCGCAGGTAGTAGAGCTTGGCCCGGCGAACCCGGCCGACCATCATCACCTCGACCTTGTCAACGGTCGGGGCATGCAGGGGAAAAACGCGCTCGACACCGATGCCGTTGGAGACCTTGCGCACGGTGAATGACGAACCGATTCCGTTGTTGTGACGCTTGATGCAGACGCCCTGAAACACCTGGATACGCTGCTTGTCGCCTTCAGTAATTCTGACGTGAACACGCAGAGTATCCCCGGCTTTGAACTGGGGGACGTCCTTACGCATCTGCTCCATGCCTATGTAATCAACGATATTCATAGTAATTGACCTCCTCAAATCAGCGAACAGCTTATTTACCGTAAAAGGACCAGGCAAGTCAACACCAAAATCCAGGGCAAGACAAGAAATCAGCAAGCGGCAACCTCAACTTGACCTTGGGCCAGAAAAGCAGATAATTACGGCAGCAGTCCACCCCGAAGGAGTCCTCAGATGCCATCCCTTACACGCCTGAAAAACCAGCTAGTGACCGGCCTGGCCAGCCGTTTCCCCTCCTTCGCCCGAAAAATAGCCGGCGTCTACGCCCCCGACTCGAGCACAGGAGAGATCCCCTGGACACCGTTGCGCAAACCGCTGACCGACTGCCGCATCGCCCTGGTGACGACAGCCGGCATCCATCACCGCCACCAGCCTCCATTCAACATGGACGATTGCGACGGTGACCCAAGCTGGCGCGAACTGAACGGCACAACGCTGCTCAACGACTTCACTATCACTCACAACTACTACGACCACAGCGACGCCGAACGGGACCCGAACATCATTTTTCCCATCGAGCGGCTGCGAGAGTTTGCCAGCGAGGGGAGAATCGGCCAATTGGCAACCAGGCACTACGGCTTCATGGGCCACATCACCGGCCGACATATCGCCACCCTGACCGGCATCAGCGCTCCACAAGTGGCGCATCACCTTCAAAATGACCAGGTCGATCTGGTCCTGCTCACCCCGGCCTGAGGGATCTGCAATCAGTCCGTGGGGCTGATCCAGAGAGTCATCGAACAGAGCGGCATCCCGACCATCGGCATCAGCATTGTCCGGGAATATAGCGAGCAGGTCCGGCCGCCACGCACGGTTGCCCTGCGCTGGCCTTTTGGCCACCCCCTCGGGGAACCCGGTCAGGTGCGGCAACAACGAGCAGTCCTCTGCGAGCTCCTCAAGGCGGCGGTTACCATCGACCGCCCGGGGACAATCATCGACCTCCCTTTCAGGTGGCGACGGCAGAGCTACTCGAATTACCGAGAACCGGAGCGGTTTTAAGCGAGTCGGGCATGACAACCCTTCCTGATTCGCCGACCAGACGATCCAGAATGATGGCGGCCGCGGTGCGCACCGAAAGGTGGTTGTAGCCACCGCTACGCACCGCCTGCAGGGTCTGACGTGCAGGAAGGTAGAGTTCATCGGCCAGGCCGTGCCCGGTTCCGAAGACCAGCAGCACGGACTGCTGGCCAGCCACCTGTTGTGCCGCTGCGAAATCGAGCCCCACAGCATGGCGAGCACCGGTCAGCAAAGTCAAAGCCTCACTCTCCCCGCTGGTCTGCCGCCAGTCGGCCTCGGCATCTTCCAGCCGGTCGACAATAACCACGGAGGACAGGGCCTGGCTGCGGTCAACATTGTAGCTCGCCCCGAACCCTTCTCGCCAATGACCGATAATCCGTCGGGCCAACGCCTGCTGCTCGGCAGCAGGGATCACCAGGTAAAAACGGGCCAGACCATAGGTTGTAGCCAGGCGCGCCAGATCGTGAAGGTCGAGGTTGGTGAGCGCGGCACAGACCCGGTCACCGCGGCGATCGACCACCGGGTGATGCACCAGGGCAATGGCCATGGGCTGAAGCCTCACTCCCGCTCCTCCTGCTGGTTGCGCAGCTCCTGCAGGAGACACTGGTCTTCGACGCTGAGCTGCAGCGACGTCAGCATCTCGGGACGGCGCACCAGAGTGCGGCGCAGCTGCTCACGGCGTCGCCAGCGGGCAATCGCCTGATGATTGCCGGAAAGCAGGACGTCAGGGACCCTATGACCAGCAAACTCAGCCGGGCGGGTGTATTGCGGATACTCCAGTAGTCCATCGCTGAAGCTGTCCGTTTCGGCGCTGCCGGCAGCACCAAGAACTCCTGGGATCAACCGGGCAATGGCATCGATCATAGCCATCGCTGCCAGTTCGCCTCCGGTCAACACAAAGTTGCCAAGGGAAAGCTCTTCATCGGCCAGCGGCCGTATCCGCTCGTCATACCCCTCATAGCGTCCGCACACAAAGATCAGGTCAGACTTATCACTTAAGCGTCGGGCATCCTGCTGGTCAAAAGGCTTGCCTTGCGGCGACATCAGCAGCACCTTCGCAGCAGGGTTTGCCGACCTGAGTTCGGCCAGAGCCCGCGATACCGGCTCCACCTTCATCACCATACCATCGCCCCCACCGTAAGGAGCATCATCGGTGACCTGATGCCTCCCCTCGGCCCAGTCGCGCAATTGGTGGGTCAAGAGCTCGATCTGGCCGCGCTCTCGGGCCTTGCCAAGGATGCTGGCCCGAAACGGTGCGTCGATCATTTCCGGAAACAGGGTAAGGACGTGAAAACGGATCATCAGTCGTCTGCCCGCTCAACGGCAACCAGACCTTCAGGAAGATCGACCAGTATCTCGGCAGATGTGCGGTCGACTTTTTTGACAAAATGCGGGAGCGCAGGAATTAGGACTTCGCCATGAGGTCCATCAACTTCGAGGATGTCATGAGCCGGCGTACTGAACATTCCGACCACCCGACCAACCGGACCGAGGCGGCTGTCGATCACCTCCGACCCCTCAAGATCGTGCCAAAAGTGCAGATCTTCGGCAGATGTCGGAACTTCGCTGCGCAGCATCCAGACCGAGCGGCCAAGCAGAGCGCGGGCGCTGTCGATATCGACGCACCCAGCCAAACGCAGCAGGAGATGTTGCTTGTGCAGGGAGATGCGAACGGCCTGATAAGGGGTCTGAGAACCCTCGCCATCCTGGAGAAAAACCGAACGGGCCGCCGGCAACGCCAGGCTGCCCGTCGGCAGAGTACGAACCTTCAGGTCACCACGGAGGCCATGAGTGCCGACCACGACACCCACTTCGATCAGCTGATCCGTGGAATTGTTCATCGCGTCAGATTCTAAAAAGCCAACCCGGAACACTCAGCAAAGGGCAGACGCAACAGCATTGCTTGCGACTCCCCTCGGGCAAAGCGCCAGGCCAGGCGACCTCTCGACTAGGCCTGTTTGAACTTCGCCCAGATCCCTTGTTTGCGCAGCAGAGAACGTACGGTATCGGTCGGCAAGGCTCCCTTGTTCAACCATTCGAGAACACGCTCTTCCTTGACGTTGAGCAGGGCCGGGTCCTGCCGGGGGTCGTACTGACCGAGTTTCTCGATGAACCGCCCGTCTCGGGGGTACCGTTCATCGGCAACAACCACCTGGTAGAACGGCTTCTTCTTGGCCCCACCGCGGGCCAGTCTAATCTTGACTGCCATGGATTGACTTCCTCCTCACTTCTTCGAC
>PKTY01000356.1 GCA_002869725.1 Desulfuromonas sp.
ACCAGCCTGAGCAACGACAGCTACAGCACTGTCGACAAAAATTGCACAAACGCTTGTCACAACGGCAACTCGATCGCTTGGGCGGCTCCGTCAGGCGATTGCAGTAAGTGTCACACGGCACTGCCGCAGTAGATTTAGTTAACGATTCGCAGGCAACACAAAAAGCCGGCCCGGGGGGGATCCTGGGCCGGCTTTTTGTGGAATGAAGGTGTCAAGGCGTAAATTACAAAACCACCTCGATTCCCATCTTGACGATCTCATCCCGCAAAATCTCCCGTGCCTGCTGCTCACCATGGACCAGGTGCACGCATTTCGGCTTTAGACGCATGCGCCGGATGAAAGTGAGCAGGTTTTTCTGGTCGGCGTGAGCCGAGTAACCGGAAAGAGTGTGAATTCTGGCGTTGATCGGGTAGCGTTTGCCGTCGAGGACCACGTAGCCACCCTGCGGCCCGTATTGCTGAATGGCGCGGCCTGGACTGCCTGCCGCCTGGTAGCCAGTGAACAATACATCGGTGCGTGAGTCGCCGAGCAGCGCCTTGAGATAATTGACGATCCGTCCGCCAGAACACATCCCTGAGGCGGCAATCACCAGGCAGGGCCGTCCCTGGCGTTTGAGCAGGTCGACCATGTTCAGGTGATCCCGGTGATTGTCGATGGTGGTCAGCTGTGGGAAGGAGAGAGGCCGTCGCCCCTGTTTGACACGCCGCCTCGCTTCGGCATCCCAGAACGGTTGCAGTCTCTGGTAGAGTTTGGTGAACTCGCTGGCCAACGGTGAGTCGAGGAGGATCTCGAACTCGCTCCAGGGGAGGTTGCGGGCTGCAGGCCTTGCCTGGCTGAGATGGATGATCTCTTCCAGTTCGTAAAGGAGTTCCTGGGTGCGGCCGATACTGAAGGCCGGGACCAGGATAGCGCCCCGGTTGACCAGGGCTCCCTCGATGGCTCGCTGTAAAGCCTTGCGCCGTTCGGCTCGTCCCTGGTGCCGCCGGTTGCCGTAGGTCGCTTCCAGAACCAGGATGTCACAGCCGTAGGGTGGCTTGGGGGCGGGTAGCAGCGGTGCGTATGGGGCGCCAAGGTCGCCGCTTAACAGCACCCGGAACGGTTTGCTTTCGGCTGCGGACCGAACCTTGCATTCCAGGTAGGACGACCCGAGAATGTGGCCGGCCGGTTGCAGACGAATGTCGAGTTGTGTTGAATGTCCTTGTGAAACCTCGTGCCATTGGCCATAGGCGAGGGGTCGGAGTCGCCTCTCGATCAAGCGCAGAAAACGGTCAATCGCCTGTTGGTTGCGGGTGATGCCGACCTCCATGGCGTCGGCCAGCACCGTCGGCAGCAGGGCCGCTGAGGCTTCGCTGCAGTAGATCGGTCCACGATAGCCAGCCGCCAGCAGGTAGGGGAGCCGCCCGACATGGTCGATATGCACGTGGGTCAGCACCAGGCCGAGCAGGTGGTCAACCGGAAAGTCGATGTCTAACGGCCGGTCGCTTTCGTCTCCCTGGAATAGGCCGCAGTCGACCAGCAAGCCGGTTCCGTCGGAAAGTCGCAGTTCGTGGCAGGAACCGGTCACGCTGCGGTGTCCCCCGTGATGTATAATCTGACCAGGTGAAATCATAACCAAACCTTTGAGCGACAATTGGATGTTAGAGTGATGTTAAAGAAAAGTAATAACTGGATCCGATTTTCGAACGAGCAGGCGAAAAAGGCGAGACTTAAATGAAGCTGACCTTGAAAATTTTACTGATAACGTTCTGGCTGGTGCTGGCCTGTTCTCTGGCCATGGCGGCACAGGTGACCGGCAAGACCAGTCTCGACGACGATCATCCGGTTGCCGGGGTCAGGGTCGCAGCCTACCCGGCCACGGTTCTTGACTTCGAGGGAGACCCTCCGTTTCGCTCGCAACCGAGCAATGACCAAGGTCAATTCAATCTCAACCTGCCCCCGGGTGAGTACTATCTGCTGGCCAAAGGAGCAAAGCTGTTCTGTTTCTACGGCCGCAATCCGGTCTCCATCCCGCCACAGGGGTTGGACAGTATCAATCTACTGATGACACCGCAGCAGTTGCCTGGCCCTGAACCGGGTAAAGATCTTGGAAGCCCGATTCAGGGGCGGATCACCCATCACGGCGAGCCGGTGGCCGGGGCAACGGTCATGGTCTATCCTGATCTCTCCAGCCAGCTCAAGGGGATGGGGCTGGCTGCCAGTCTGCCGACCGATCCGTCAGGCCTGTTCGAACTGCAACTCCCTCCGGGCAACTATTACCTGGTGGTGAGGCTGCGCAATAGTGGGGCGTTGGCCGGGCCTCTCAAAGCCGGAGACCTGTTTGGTTACTATGCCGGCAACCCGCTGGTCCTCAAACCGCAGCAGGTTGCCCGTGTCGAAATTCCGGTTATCGAGGTGCCAGAAAACATCAGTCGCCATGCGACGAGTATGTTCGGCTCAACGCGGATCAGTGGCAGAATTGTCGACAGCCGGGGAGAGCCGGTGAGCGGGCTGGTCGCCATGCTCTATCAAGATTCGTCGATGCTCAATCGACCGCTCTATGTCTCGGCCAAAACCGGTGGCGACGGTCGCTTCCTGCTGTCGTTCCCTCAGGGGGGCACCTACTTCCTGGCGGCCCGCAGCGAACTCGGTGGGACCCCGGCTCCGGGAGAGCTCTACGGGCGCTACCAGGGGGCAGGCGGTGAAGGGCTGAAGATCGAAACGGGGCAGAGTGCTGAACAGATAGAGATAGTGGTCGACGAAGTCTTCTGATGGTCCTTTTTTTGCAAGACCTTAGGATGTGCTAAAGATGTTTAAACGGGGTGGCCGAATGACCGTCTTTCCGGTCAGACCTGAACTCCTCGCAGGAAAGTTCCCCGAATCCTTTGAAAAACTGGGTTTGAGGTGAGGTAGCAAATGGAATAAATCGCTGGGAATCGGCGAAATGTGTGTTATTCTGTAGCCAATTTGATCTTGGTGTTTTGACCGGATAAAGGAGATCGCTATGGGTAAAATGACGGGTTATTGCCTGATTGGCTGTGTTGCGGCACTGTTGGCTGCGGCGCCAGTGCTCGCCCAGGAATTTGTCGATGTGTCGCAGGCAGCCGGGGTTGCCGACGACGGCCTGGGCAAGGGGGTCGCTTTCGCCGATGTCAATAACGACGGCTTTGTCGACCTCTATGTGTCGAACAAGGGTGGCGCCAACAAACTGTTCATCAACAAGGGGGACGGCTCCTTCCGTGATGCCACCGCCACCGCTGGTGCCGGAATCGATGCTCCTGGCTTCACCATGGGGAGTGTGTTCGGCGACTATGATGGCGATGGCAATGTCGATCTTTATCTGGCCAACGGTGGACAGTACGAGATCGAAGCCAACCGTCTGTTCAAGGGGAACGGTGACGGCACCTTTGCCGATGTCACTGCAGCCGCAGGTGTCGGCCTCAAGGAGTTCACCTACTCGGCCTCCTTCGCTGATTACGACAACGATGGCGATCTCGACCTCTACTGTGCCAACTACGGGGTCGGCGCCAAGAATATTCTCTACCAGAACAATGGTGACGGCACCTTCACCGACGTGACCGATGCCGCCGGCGTTGGTGATAAGTCGTGGAGCTGGATGGGGGTCTGGGCCGATGTCGATAACGACGGCGATGTCGACCTCTACGTGGTTAATGGCCGTTACCCGGCCGGTGAGCGCAACAAGCTGTTTGTCAACAACGGCAACGGCACCTTTGCCGAAGCTGGCGAGGCCGCCGGTGTGGCCGATGCCAACTGGGGCCTCGGCGCCAGCTTTGCCGATATCGACAACGACGGTGACCAGGACCTGTTTGTCTCCAACTACATTGGTGGCAATAATCTCTACCTGAATGACGGTCAGGGCAGCTTCACCACGGTCAGCGACCAGATCGCAGTCGGCGAAGAGGGCTGGGGCAAAGGCCCGACCTTCGGTGATGTCGACCACGATGGTGACCTCGATCTCTATGAGGGTGACTGCAAGCTGGCGAACCAGCTCTACCTGAACGACGGCAAGGGGAATTTTGCCAATGTTGCCGACGATCAGCCTCAGCTGCAGTGTGCTACGGTCCGCACCAAGGGGACAGCGTTTGCCGATGTCGACAACGATGGCGACCTCGACCTTTACGTGATCAACTGGGGCGCTGAGAACAGGCTCTACAAGAACAGTCAAAACGATGGTAACTGGCTGAAGATCGCCGGGCTCACTTTCGGCACCAAGGTCGCCCTCTATGACGGTGCCCAGTTAGTCGCCACCCGCGAAATCAAGTCGGCGACCGGGTTCTGTGCCCAGGAGCCGGCAGTCGCTCATTTCGGTGTGCAAGCGGATAAAGCCTATACTGTGAAGATTACAGCCCCTGGCGGTGAGAGCCAGACCCTGCAGGTGAAAGCAGGGCAGTTCGTTTCCGTCAAATAAGCGATAAGGCAGGTTTGTCTGACGATAACCCTAGAAGCTGGGCAGTAAGGCCCCAAAGGAGGAAACCATGAAGAAATATCTGAAGCCGAGAGTAGTGGGGAGCAGCAACGTACATCCCTGCTAAACGAAACCAGGCCGGGCTAACCCCCCGGCCTTTTTTCTTGTGTGATCGCAGCTAATATTGGCAGTTTATGTTCGATCGTAGCATTCAAGTCCTTCCGCCTCTCTTTACCTGCCTGTCTGCATACCGTTCGTTGTCAGTGAAGCGATAGCAAAACGGCTGTCGTTGTTGCTGGCGAAATCGTCACCAAACAGTACTTTCATGCTCGGTTATTAAGCCTGGGCGGTTCCCTGCCACGCTAAAATCTTCCCCCTCCCCCAAGTCCCCGAACCCGGGATGATAGATTGTTAATGGCACAGGGTTTGCTACACTCTGCATTAGTGAAATCGCCTGCAAAAGACGGAGGAGAAAATTCCAAAGGGAGATACTGGTTGGAAAGGGTTTTGTCCAGGGTATCGAAAAGGGGTTTTCCCTTCCGTGAGTTGAGGCGAAAAAAGACATGATTTCAGTGTTTTGAGTTCAAGGTGAAGTTGGGTGCCCGGTGGGTTGCGGGCCGGGAAACAACAGTCGATCAAATGGGTTTATTGCTGGTTTGCAGAGGCAGGAATCCGATGAGATCGAGGGTTGTTCGTCAAGGCGGAATAGTCATATGACCTTGGGGCCGGTGTTTTCCATGGCCTTTGAGCGGAATTTTTTGGGTTAGGAATGTTGATTTTCTGGATTGAGAGTGCTGCAGGCTGCCATCGGTCCGAAAAATTTGCGGTGAATTAACGGGATAATCATCGAAGTGGAAGGCTCTGACATGCTAGAGAAATTCGCGACGGCGTACGGTTGGATGGCGAGGGCTCGCACTGGGGTAACGGTCTCATTGCTGGCAGGTTTACTGGTCCTCGAAGCCTTGTGCGGAGCAGCGTTGGTCCATGCGGATACGGTGAACCGTTACCCTACGGGTGACTTCGCGGCCAACTTTACAACGCTGGTTGGAGCCGCCAGCCATTTTGATGCAGTCGATGACGCTGTGGCCGACGGTTCCGCTACGTACGTCGAGGCGAATGCAGACCTAGAGATAGATCTGTTCAGCTTCCCGGCTTTTAGCGTCCCCGCCGGGGCGACCAACATCGCCGTGAGCGTGACTTATGTCGCCCAGAAAGGCGGTGCTCTAGCATCCAGTCTGGCTCCATATATCCGTGTCAGTGGGGCTGATTATACCGGGACGGCTGTCGATCCGGTCAACGGTACATTTACTCAGTATAGCCACACCTGGGCTCAGAACCCGAATACCTCGAGCGCTTGGTCTATTGCAGAGGTCAACGGAACGGCTCTGCAGTATTTTGGCCTGGTCGCTCTCGATACCACCCAACCCCCTCAAGTCACCCAGGCCTATATCACCGTCACCTACACCCCTTCCGGCAACCGGCCGATCATGCATAACTCGGCCACCACCGGCTCTCTGAAGTGGTCGGGAAACGGTGGTTGGGGTGTTGCTGGCGGCCGCTACGGCGAGTTCAAGTGCACCACCTGCCACCAGGGCGGCACCACCAATATCAAGCGGATTCGCACGACCCTTCCGACAACTCTTGACCCCATCGCACCGACCACGACAAATTTCCCCGGCACGACGATTACCTTCCTTGACGCCATGGCGGAGAATACCCTCCCCGGCGCCGGCACCGCCGATTTCGGTGATGACGGCCGGG